>CAZBKC010000001.1:0-50394 GCA_964492345.1 uncultured Steroidobacter sp.
GATTTCGTCGATATCCAGCCCCGAGGTGTTGGTCGCCAGGACCGCGCCGCTCCATGCCACCCGGTCGAGACGCGAGAAGATCTCGCGCTTGAGCGCCATGTCCTCGTAGACAGCCTCGATGATCAGATCGCAATCCGCCAGTTCGTTGATGTCGAGCGAGCCGCGCAGGCAGGCCATGCGCTCCTCAACCTGTTGCATGGTCAGCTTGCCTTTGCGCGCGCTGTTCTCGTAGTTGCGCCGCACGGTGGCAAGGCCTCGTTCCAGTGCATCGCCTCTTGTCTCAACTATCGTTACCGGCAGACCCACGTTGGCGAAGTTCATGGCGATACCGCCGCCCATGGTGCCGGCACCGATCACCCCGACGCGATGAACCGGTATGCGCGGCGTATCGGCGGGGACGTCGGGAACATTCCAGGCCATCACCTCCGCCTGGGCGATGTAGTCGTTCACGGAGGCACTTGGCATAGTCATTGAGAGTCCTTATCAAGCGGGTACCGCAGGCAGGAAATTTTCCGTCTGCAACGGGTTGCAGCTGTCAGCAGCTCCGAAAATATAGTCACTGAGACATACCGTCAATTCAATTAATGAATAACCGCAAGGCACGAGCGAGGGCTGCTCATGTGCGGTGAGGCTGATGGACGTTGAGCTGACTGAGCAGGGGTAATGGCGACGATCCTGCCACAAGATAAGTAAATCTGTTGATTTTCGATTGTTATCAATCATTTGATTGATCTACGATGCATGGCCGTTCCTGCGGTGGATCTTCCGCAGGACTGATGATCCATACCGTCAAGTAAAATACGCAATCAGAAATGTCGCCGGTCGATGCAGGAGGGGGGATGCAGAACACAGCCAGGGGTGTACAGACACTGCTGATCGCCAATCGCGGAGAGATCGCCATCCGGATCGCTCGCGCGGCGGCTGCCGTCGGTATGCGAAGCCTTGCGGTCTATTCCGAGGACGACGCACGGTCGCTCCATGTACGTCGATGCGATGAGGCGGCTGCACTGGCTGGCAGGGGCGCGCGCGCCTATCTGGATGCCGGACAGATCATCGACATCGCACGGGCGCAGGGGTGCGGTGCGATTCATCCCGGCTACGGCTTTCTCAGCGAGAGCGCGGCCTTTGCGGCCGCAGTGCGCGAAGCTGGTCTGACGTTCGTGGGGCCACGCACGGAACTGCTTGCGCTGTTCGGCGACAAGACCAGGTCACGGGAACTCGCGCGTTCGCTGGATGTGGCCGTACCCCGCGGCACTTTTTCTTCGACGACGTTGGATGATGTGAGGCGATTCCGCGATTCGCTGCCGCCTGGCAGTGCCATCGTCATCAAGGCGAGCGGTGGCGGCGGCGGTCGCGGAATGCGGGTGGTGACGGAGGAATCGGAGCTGGAGGAGGCCTATGTCCGGTGCCGGTCCGAGGCGAAATCCGCCTTCGGTACGGATGAGGTGTACGTGGAGGAGTATTTTCCGTCGGTGCGTCACCTGGAGATCCAGATCGTCGGCGATGCCGCCGGCAATGTCAGTCATCTCTGGGAGCGCGAGTGCACGATCCAGCGCCGGCATCAGAAGCTGATCGAGATTGCGCCGAGTCCCGGCATACACGAGAGGGTTCGCGACCGTGTGATCGATGCCGCGTTGCGCATCGCTCGTCACGTGCGCTTCGACAGTCTGGGCACTTTCGAGTTTCTCGTCGATGCCGGGGGCGGGCCCGACGCACGGTTCGTATTCATCGAGACCAATGCGCGGTTGCAGGTCGAGCATACCGTGACGGAGGAAGTGCTCGGCATCGATCTGGTGCAGGCCCAGTTGCGTATTGCAGGCGGCGCGACGCTGACACAGCTGCGGCTGAACCAGGAAGCAATCCCTGCGCCGCGCGGTGCAAGCATGCAGTTACGCATCAACATGGAGGCGATGCAGGCGGACGGTTCCAGCAAACCCACCTCCGGCACGCTGGCGGTGTTCGAGCCTCCCGGCGGACGCGATATCCGGGTGGACACCTCCGGCTACGCGGGATATGCGGCGCTGCCGGGTTTCGATCCCTTGCTGGCGAAGGTGATCGTGCATTCGTCCCGGCATGGGTTCAGCGAACTTGCGGCGGCGGCCTACCGTGCGTTGTGCGAGTTCAGGATCGAGGGTGTTGCCACCAATCTCGCGTTCCTGCAGGCACTGCTGCGGCATCCGGCCTTCATTGCCGGCGACATCGACACGCAGTTCATCGCTCGCCATGGCGCCGAACTGTTGCGCTCCGCGGACGCTCATCCAAGGCTGTTCGTGGAGGTGCAGGCGGATCCCTTGCGCGCGCAGCGTGCCGGCGCACAGATCGATGCCGACGATCCCTTGGCCATTCTGCTGCACGGCAAGCGAGGAGCCTCGACCACCCGCGCCATCGTCGATGAGGACGCACCGGGTACGGTCAGATCCCCGCTGCAGGGAACCATCGTATCGATCGAGATGCAGGAAGGGGACCTTGTTCACCGCGGCCAGCAGGTAATCGTGATCGAGTCCATGAAGATGGAACACGCGATCAGCGCGCCGGTCAGCGGTCGCGTATCGAGAATTGCTGTCGCGGTGGGCGATACCGTGGTGGAAGATGCAGCGCTGGTTGCCATCGAGCCGCAGGAAGTGGAGCGGGAGAAAGCCGTTGACGCTACCGCAGTGGACCTTGATGCCGTTCGTCCTGATCTGCTCGAAGTGCTCAGGCGGCACGAGGTGACGCTCGATGCCGCAAGGCCCGAGGCGGTTGCGCGCCGGCGCGCAACCCGGCAGCGCACTGCCCGTGAGAACATCGACGATCTGTGCGATCAGGGGACGTTCGTCGAGTACGGACCGCTGGTGCTCGCGGCACAGCGTGCCCGGCGCTCGCTGGAAGAACTGATCGCCAGGAGTCCGGCGGATGGCATGGTGACCGGCGTTGGCCGCATCAACGGTGACCTGTTTCCGGATCCGCAGGCACGTGCAGTCGTCATGTCCTACGACTACACCGTCTTTGCCGGGACGCAGGGCGCCCGCAATCACGTCAAGACCGACCGCATGATCCAGGTCGCCAGGCGCAGCCGCATGCCGGTGGTCATTTTCGCCGAGGGCGGCGGGGGCCGGCCTGGAGATACCGAAACCAGTGGCGACGCAGGAGGAACCCCGACGTTCGCGGACTTCGCGGAACTCAGCGGTACAGTGCCGCTGGTCGGCATCGCCTCGGGACGCTGTTTTGCCGGCAACGCCTCGCTGCTTGGCTGTTGTGACGTAGTGATCGCGACTGCGAATTCGAACATCGGCATGGGCGGTCCGGCCATGGTGGAGGGCGGTGGACTGGGTGTGTTCACGCCGGAGGAAATCGGACCGCTGTCAGTGCAGCTTGCCAATGGCGTGGTCGATATCGGTGTGGCGGATGAGATGCAGGCGGTGCGTGCGGCCCGCCAGTATCTTTCCTATTTTCAGGGTGTTCTCAAGAACCATGAATGTGTCGACCAGCGGCAGTTGCGTCATCTGATTCCGGAGAACCGGTTGCGCGCGTATGACGTTCGTCGCGTGATCGAAACATTGTCTGATATCGGTGGAGTGCTGGAACTGCGTTCGCAGTTCGCGCGCGGGATGATCACGTCTCTCATTCGTATCGAGGGAATGCCGGTCGGCGTGATTGCCAACAATCCGCAGCACCTGGGCGGTGCGATCGATGCGGACGGTGCCGACAAGGCAGCGCGCTTCATGCAGCTTTGCGACAGCTACGACATTCCCATTCTCTTTCTCTGCGATACGCCCGGCATCATGGTCGGGCCCGAGGTCGAGAAGACTGCGCTGGTGCGTCATTCGAGCCGCATGTTCGTCATCGGGGCCAATCTGAGCGTGCCCTTCTTTACGATCGTCCTGCGCAAGGCCTATGGACTGGGTGCCATCGCGATGGCGGGGGGCTCGTTCAAGCGTCCGCTGGCGACCGTTGCCTGGCCCACGGGCGAGTTTGGCGGCATGGGGCTCGAAGGCGCCGTAAAGCTCGCTTACCGCAACGAACTCGCAAAAATCGACGACCCGGTCCAGCGCGCGAAGAAGTATCAACAGATGGTTGCCGAGCTCTACGAGCGCGGCAAGGCACTGAGCATCGCCACCATCTTCGGGGTGGATGACACGATCGACCCGGCGGACTCGCGCCGCTGGCTGGTGAGTCTGCTGCATTCCGTACGGGTGGCATCGGGTCGCAGGCGGCGGAAACGACCGGGTATCGACACCTGGTAGCCCCTCGGGCACGCAGTTCGTCCATGCTGAGGTACAGTAGTGTCCTGGCAGTGCACGAAGGAGTTCGGACAAACCCATGGCGCGGCGAATCAAGACGCTGGCTGAAGCCGCAGATACGCGGGCGCGGCTGATCGAAGTGGCGGCCCGACATTTCGCCGAGCACGGCTACCGCGGTGCCAGTCAGCGCGAGATTCAGCGCGAACTCGGCGTGAATCCTGCAGCCGCGCATTATCACTTCGGTTCCAAGGAAGCCCTGTACCGCGGAGTGATCGACAGCTTCATTCATGACGTGCAGGAAGAGCGCCTGAGGCGCCTGAAAGAGATCGATCCGGGGCTGGTCGGCCGGGCGCGGTTACAGCGCTTGCTGTATGACTATTTTTATCCCCACGTCGCGCTCGCCAGCACCGCCGCGGGCTTTTCATATGCGCGCATTCTGGCCAGCGTGCAGCACGAATACAAAACCGCATCCACGAAGATCTTCGACGATATCGTTGCACCGGTTCGCAACCGCTACATTGCTGCGATTTCCGAGCTGTTTCCGCAGACCTCCCGGGCGGAAATCCAGCGGTTGCTTGCAATGGCCGTCGCACTGATGGCAGTGACAGCCACCTGGCATGATCCTCCGCCGCTGGCTGCGAGCGAGGACGCGGCACGGGAACTGGCACGCTACCTTGCCCGCTTCACGACCGCCGGGTTCGAGGCGCAGCTCGGCGAGCTTCCGCAACGCGCGGGGCAGACCAAACGGAAACAGGCAGCGCGAAAATCCTCCAGGTAGCGTTTCTTCTCCGCGCCGACTATCGCCCATCCCTCGCAATCCCATGGCGACTGCGGCCCATCGATTGACGATGAGCCACAAGTCTGCAAGCATCCATTCAGTCACTTGATTGATAAGAACCATCCGTGATGTATCCGCCTGGCCCGGGTATGCCTGCGTCCACACGGCGTGGCGTCCGGATCGAACCGTAGGAGCGCCGAGGCCGCATGCGCCTAGTTGACCTCTCAAGACCGCTCGATCCGGCAGATTCCCAAAAAATTCCTGAGCCCTATCGCGGGTGGGCTGGGAACATCGTTCCCGATATCGAGCCGATACAACCGTGGGATGAAGGTGCCAGGGTGATGTGCGCGATCTTCGGCTGTGAGCCTCACCACCTGCCTGAAGGCGAGGGGTGGGGTGATGAGCAGGTGAGGATGACCACGCATCTGGGGACTCATGTGGATGCGCCCCTTCATTATGGTTCGAAGTCCGAGGGCAGGCCCGCGCGCGCCATCTCCGACATCGCGTTGGACGAGCTGTTCGTGGATGGCGTTGTGCTCGATGTACGCGGGACGGCCCCGGGGGAAGGAATTCCGGTCCCGACACTCGCGGCGGCGATCGAGAGGCTCGGGGTGCCCGTGCCGAGAGGCGGCGCGGTGCTGCTGCGTACGGGTCAGGAGCAATTTCCGCTGTCGGATCCCCGCTATTTCAACTATCCAGGCATGACGCGTGATGGAACGCTCTATCTCGCCGAGCGGGGCGCCAAGGTACTGGGAACCGACGCGCTGGGCTGGGATCGCCCGTTTCCGGTGATGCGCGAGGCATTCCATTCCACGGGCGATCCCGGGCAGATCTGGGACGGTCACTTTGCCGGACGCGATCGCGAAGTCTTCATTGTCCAGCAGCTGGTGGGGCTGGCTGAACTGCCAGCGCACGGTTTCAAGGTCGGGTTCTTTCCGCTGCGGCTGGTCGGTTGCAGCGCCGCTCCAGCGCGAGTCGTCGCGTTCATCGAAGCCTGAGTTGCGCGGACCGCCATGCTCCTGGAAGGGTTGAGAGTTGTCGAACTGTCGACCTGGGTGGCGGGTCCCGGGTGTGCCGCGATCATGGCGGATTGGGGCGCGTCGGTGATCAAGGTCGAGGCACCGGCAGGCGATCCGACGCGCACGCTCGTTCCCGACTGGGTCGATCAGCATGACCACCCTGTTTTCACAATGGAGAATCGCGGCAAGCGCAGCGTCGTTCTCGATCTGTCGAAGGAAGTCGATTGCGGACGCCTGCGGTCATTGCTGCGCGAAGCAGATGTCTTCATCACCAACCTGCGCCCGGGTGCCCTGACACGCCTGCGGCTCGACTACGACGCAATTCGGACGGAAGCGCCACGCCTCATTTATTCCAGCATTACAGGATATGGCCTTGCAGGTGCCGACCGCGACCTTCCGGCCTTCGACATCACTGCCTTCTGGGCGCGCGGCGGCGTGGCCGCAGCGACGATTCCACCGGATCGGGAGCCCTTCCCGTGCAGGCCAGGCTTTGGGGATCATGCGACCGCCCTTGCGGCTCTCGCGGGCGTACTCGCCGCGCTGCATGAACGCCAGCAAACCGGCCGGGGCCGGCTGGTCGAATCGAGTCTGATACGCACGGCGGCCTACGCGATCGGCTGGGACCTGGCAATCCTGCTGCGTACCGGCGATGTGGTCACGGCTCAACCCCGCTCAGATCGGCCAAGCCCGATCTCGGGATTCTTCAGAACGGCGGATGAGCGATGGCTCTGTATCGTGCCGCGCAGCGATCGATGTTTTCCTGCCGTGATGCGGATGATCGGCAAGGCTGAAGTGCTCGACGATCCGGCGTTTGCGCTCCCCATCACCGATATGGACAAGGTACGCGCCGTTCGCGCGATGGTCGATGAGGCCATCGGAAGCATGACGTTTGCCCAGGCGGTGGAGAGCCTCACTGCCGCCGACATCATCTGGGCACCCATGGCGACCCTGCACGAATTCGCGGGTGATCCGCAGTCGACAGCGGCCGGATGCTTCGTTCAGATCGACGATGACCGACTTGGCTCCTTCCGTTCGCCGGCGGCCCCGGTGCGCTTTCCTGAAGGCGCCCCGACGGTGCGGCGGCCGGCACCGCCGCTCGGGCGGCGTACCGATGAAGTATTTGGTGCAGAAGGCGAAATCGTATGGCCGCGATCGCCCGTGTAGTCGGTCCGTAGATCGCAGGTAGTTGGCAGGTCGGCGAACGGCAGGGGGCGATGTGAGCGAGCCATTGCAGGGTCTGCGTGTACTTGAATGCGGCGAGGATATCGCCGTTCGTTATGCGGGGCGCCTGTTTCGCGTCCTTGGGGCGCAGGTGCATCAGGCATCGCCGTCGTCGGGGTCTGCGATCGGATACGGCGGCGAGTGCGGTCGTGCCTACGGCGACTGGCTCGATGCGGGAAAGCAGCAGGGCCTGTCCGAAGGTCGCTTCGACTTCGTTCTGGCAGGCCTCGATCCCGACGAGGTGAAGCGTGCCGGGCGCCTCGACCCGCAGGCTACGCTCATCACCATGACCTGGTTCGATCCGGAGGGACCCTACGCGGGCTGGCGCGGCAGCGATGAAATCATCACCGCGCTGAGCGGCGCCGCCTTTCTCTTCGGTCCCGCCGAAGGGCCGCCGATGCTTCCGCAGGGACATGTGCCGCAGATCACCGCGGGTCTGGTCGCGTTCATCGCGGCGCTGGCGACATTGTGTGCGCCCCGTCGGGCGAACAGGATCGACGTGAACGTGCTCGAAGCCGCGCTGTGCTACGCGGAGAACGGCGCGTTGGGAGCGCAGGAGACGGGCCTCGGCGTGCCACGGCTGGGCATCAATCGATACGTGCCGACGTACCCGTGCGCTCCGTACCGGACCAGCGATGGATGGATCGGCCTGACGGCCCTGACGCCATCGCAGTGGCGAGCGCTGTGTGGACTGATCGATCGCGAAGACCTGCTCGATGACCCGAGATTCGCGACGGCCTATCAACGACTGATGGTCGCCGATGAAGTCGATCGTGCGCTCGCGCCGGCGATCGCTGGCCGCACTCAGCGGGAGTGGGTCGAACTCGGGATCGCAAACCGCATTCCCGTCGCGCCCATGGATCGTCCCGGCGCCTTGCCGGAGGTCGCGCACTGGCGCGAGCGCGACGCCTTCGCGTGCTTCGACGAATCCGGCGTTGCTGGGCCGACTCTGCCTTACCGCATGCGCTACGACGGCGTGTGCGCTCCCGCGTGGAACTCTGACAGCGCCGACGGTCCTCTGGGCGGGCTCAAGGTGGTCGACTTCAGCATGGGATGGGCAGGTCCGTTGTGCGCGCGCACGCTGGCAGATCTTGGCGCTGATGTCGTGAAGATCGAGTGCGAGATCCGGCCGGACTGGTGGCGCGGGTGGGAGGCTGGCACGGTTGATGCGTCAACCCGTGAACGGCAGTACAACTTCATCAACGTCAATCGCAACAAGCGCGGCATCGATCTGAACCTCGCTACGGCGGAAGGCAAGCAGCAGGCGGAGGCGTTGATCGCGACCGCGGATGTCGTCGTCGAGAACTTTGCGGCAGGCGTGCTCGAGAAGCTCGATCTGGGCCAGACCCGCCAGCGACGGTTGAGGCCCGGGATCATCAGTCTGTCGATGCCCGCGTTCGGTAACGGCGGCCCGTTGTCGGGGTTGCGCGCATATGGCTCTACCGTGGAACAGGCGTCAGGCCTGCCTTTCGTCAACGGCGTGGAATCCTGGCCCCCCAGTCAGCAGCACGTGGCCCTTGGCGATCCGATCGCTGGCCTGTATGGCGCGAGCGCCATTCTTGCGGCGTTGTACGGTCGCACGCGGCTCGGCGGCGCGGATATCGATCTGGCGCAGGTGGCGTGTCTGTTTCAGGTTGACGCCGATGCCATCATCGCTGAACAGGTTCGCAAGGCGCCCGTGCCGCGAACCGGTTGCGCACGCGAGCGGCTCAAGCTTTGCTGCGTGGTCGCCGCGCGCGAACCGGATGCGTGGCTGGCCGTTGCAGCGCCCGACGATGCCGCTGCCGTGAGGCTTGCCGACGTCGTCGGTAGCCGGAGCATTGACGCGCTGCAGACCTGGGCGGCGTTCAGATCGGCGCAATCCGCAGCGGAAGAACTGCAATCGGCCGGCGTGCCCGCTGCGCCCGTGAATCCGTCGCAGGCGTTGTTGCACGACCCGCAACTCGGCGGCTGCTACTTCATCGAAATGGAACGCGCCGTCGTCGGACGCCACCTGGTGGCTGCATCGCCGTTCAGGATCGATGGTGTGCGTCCGCGACTGCGCTGCCCCGCGCCGCTGCTCGGCGAGCACTCCGCTGAAGTGATGGCAGAGCTGAATCTGCCGAGGCGGGAAGCCTCGCGTTGAAGAGGCCGGCCAAAGCCTGGAACTGCATTGAGTAGGCACTGAGCAAGTCGTCATCCCCGCGCAGGCGGGGACCCATCTTCCTGCTTCAGATGGATTCCCGCCTGCGCGGGAATGACTGATGAGGACTTGATCAGCGTTTACTCAAGGATTTTCTTGGCAGAGACCAATGCAGTGCCAATAAGCCAAAGCCACTCAGGCTGCTACGGTGTGAAGTCCACCGCCGGCGTGATGACCGCCGTGCACGACCCGAAGCCGATGGAGCGGAAGCCTTCGCGTTCCGCGCGGCCCGTGATCAGCAGCTCATCGCCATCCTGCAGCCACAGCCGCGCTTCTCCGTCGGGCAACTGGACGGGAGCCTTGCCTCCGGTGATTTCCAGCAGGCATGCAGCAGCTTCAAGTGTCTCCCCGGAGAGTGTCCCGGACGAAACAAGATCCGCCGTCTGCATGTTGCATCCGCCGATCGCATGGTGCGCGATCATCTGTTCGAAGGACCATGCGCTGCTGTCGAAGTCTGTCGCAGTAATGCGATGCGGCGCCTGGCCGGCCGCACGCATGGGTGGCGTCAGCAGATGTGCCTCGAACCGGATCGCAAGTCCGCCGTCCTGCTCGAGCGCGCTGCTCTTCAGGTGAACCGGCGGTGCCGGGACGTCGGAAGGACGTGAGGGCATCGGTTTGCGAAACGGAGCCATCGCCTCTGCGGTGACGACCCACGGTGAAATCGTGGTCCGGAAGGCCTTGCCCTGGAACGGTCCCAGCACGCTCTCGTAGAACTGGACATCGCGCGCGGACCAGTCGTTCAGCAAGCAGTAGCCGAAGATGAACTCGCGTGCGCGATCGACATGCACCGGTCGGCCCAGCGGATTGCCGTTTCTGAGGAAACAGGCGAATTCCAGTTCGAAGTCGAGCGCGCGCGTCGGTCCGAATTCCGAGCTGTCGCCTGCCTTGAACTGTCCATACGGTCGTTCCAGCGGAACGCCGGACGGCACGACGGATGACGCCCGGCTGTTGTATGCGATCGGCAGTCTCCAGAAGCAGGGTGGCAGTGGCCCGTTCGCGCGCGCGGGCCGGGGTGCGCTGATGTGCCACGCGGAAGTCATGAAGTCAGTGAACGCGCGGATGCTCGCCGGAATGTGCAGCCGGGCGGTAGCCATCGGTACCAGGGCAGGCTCGACCAGATCGCGCTCGCTCGAACCTGTTTCGAGCAACCGTTGCAGGCGTGCCCGCAGCGCCGACGCGGCAGCGGGTTCGAATGCCATGAATGGATTCAGTTGCGGCGCAGCGGCTGCCTGCGCAGCTTCACGCAACCCCGATCTGTCGAATACGCCGGCCTGCACGAGCCTGCCGAGGTCGACAATGGAATTGCCGATGGCGACACCGCCTCGTGGCAGCGAGCCCGTCGTGCTGAAGATGCCATGCGGCAAGTTCTGCAGCGGGAAGTCGGTACCGGCGTCGTTCGCCGTCTCCACCCAGCTGCGTCTGCCGGGGTCGTGGCTGTCATTGATCATGTCATGCGTTCCGGTTGGTAGTCAGTCGCTGAGCGTTGCGCCTGGTGCCGTCTCGTGTCAATCATTCGACTGACACAGGGATGTGAAGAACTCAATGGGCCGAACGGCTTCGGGACAGTTGTCGCGATAACTATTCGATTGCGTCGATGAGCACCGCCATCAGCAGGGCGGTCCGTTCGCCGCGGTTCACCCACGAGTGATTCGTGCCGCGCTGGATCACGACATCGAACGGCTTCATGACGGTCTCATCGTCGTCCAGCATCAGCGTTACTTCGCCTTCGAGCAGCACGATGAAATCGATCGAACGCGTGCGGTGAAAGCCCGGATGGCGAGCTGCAGGATCGTACGCATCGGCAGCCCCGATCCGTGCGTAGTATTCCGCAGACCCCTGGCGGCGCTCCGCATCGCTCAGATGGGAAAAAGACGTCTCGGGCGGAACGCGGAAGAAGCGGAAGGTTGCGCCGCCGTTGGTGGAATGCAACGCGATTTCCCCATCTGCCGGATCGGCCGGGTCGCTCAGCCTTGCGGGTGCACAGGCGGTCGCCCAGAAATTGATCAGGTAGGGATCGCCCGGCGGTCCGAACGTATTCGGCGTGGGGCCGTCGGCTACGATGACTGAACGACCGGCAGCGTTGTGGCCCGTCACAATTCTTCGCATTTGCGTACTCCAGGCGTCGATCGCGGTTGCGAGGTAAGAGAGATCGCCGGTTCTGTCGCAGCGTCTGATTCGGCAGAGGATTGCCGCTCGTCCCAGGGTTGACATTATCGATCCCACAGTAGTAAATCAATCGACTGATTGAATTGGTCGATGGCGCCGGGCCGGCACGGCCGGATGCGGCGAGAAAGAAACTCACGGATCTTCTGGGGGAAAAATACGATGAAGCGGCTATTGTTCTGCAGTTCGACGCTCGTCACGCTGCTTGGATCGATCGGTGCGGCCGGCGCGCAGTCGACCTCCGCGGAGGCAATAACGATCGAGCAGGTGATCGTGACCGCACAGCGCCGTGAAGAAGCCATCAGCGACGTGCCGATCTCCATCTCCGTCATTTCCGCGCAGGCGCTGGAGGATGTCGGTGCGAAGTCAGGTGCTTCGATTCAGGGGCTGGTACCGGCGCTGACGATCAACGCAACTGCAAGCTATGGCGGTTCACCGGTGTCGATCCGCGGTACTTCCGGCCTGGGTGGTGCAGAGGATCCGGTGGCCGTCTATGTCGATGACGTCTATACGGCATCGGGTCAGTTCTCCGTCACTGCTCTTTCGGATGTCGCCTCGATCGAAGTCGTGCGCGGCCCGCAGGGGACGCTGCAGGGTCGCAACGCAACCGCTGGTGCGCTGATCATTCGCACCGCCGATCCGAAACCGCAGTTCGGTGGCTACGTGCGGGCGACTGCCGAAGACCCGGATGCCTATCGTGTGGAAGCGGCGATTACCGGACCGCTGACGCCGGACCTGTTGGGTCGGCTGTCCTACGATCGGCTGGATGAGCATGGGTGGGCAACCAATCTCGCCGACGGCAGGAAGATGGGCGGCACTGAGATGCAGAACGTACGCGGTACGTTGCTGTGGACACCGACGGATCGCTTCCGTGCGCGTCTGGCGCTCAACTACCAGGATCGCGACGTCAGTCTGCCTACTGTTCGCTGGGCACAGACGACCATCGCACCGCCGCCGGGTCCGGTCACGCCCGCGGGCACGCAGACGCCCGGCATTGCGCTGCCGCAGGATGAGCAGGACCGATTCCTCGATGACAAGGTCGTGAACCTCAACATCGAGCCGAGAAGTGAACTGACTTCACCGAGTGCGGTGCTGAGCCTGCAGTATGACTTCGGGCCGATGACACTCGTTTCCGTGACGGGAGTCAGCGAGTACACAAACGAGGGTGTGAACGACTCCGACGGCCTGCCGCTCGATGCGGTCATGGCCGATCGTCAGGGTCGCAATGCCGCGCGGTACACCGGCAACGCGGTGAGCCAGGAGTTGCGGCTGCAGTCGAATGGAAATTCCGCAGTCGACTGGATCGCGGGTCTGTACTACGCGAGCTACCGCAGCAAGATGGACTTCGACATCTTCAACCTGCGCCTGTCGGTCCCGATCAATCAGGTGTCCAACTTCGACTCGGACCAGACCAATCCCAACTGGGCCGTATTCGGCGATGCGACCTGGCACATCACGGATCAGTTTTCGCTGATCGGCGGCGTGCGCTACACGGAGGACTCGAAAGACTTCGAGAACGTCTTCACGTTGCAGAACACGGACACGGGTGCGGTGCTGGTTCGATTGCCCTTCGATGCGCCGGAGCGAACCTGGAGCGACACGTCCTATCGCGCGAAGCTGGTCTGGGAACCGACCGATGATGTGATGACGTATCTGAGCTACAGCCGGGGCTTCAAGGCCGGCGGCTACAACGCCTTTGGAGTCGGGGCGCAGCCCGGCTACGATCCTGAGGTAATGAAGTCGGCGGAGGTCGGTCTGAAGGCCTACTTCTGGGATCGGCGCGCCTTTGTTACTTTCGCGGCCTACGACAACACCTACGACAACCTGCAGGTCACCAGTGGTGTGCCGACGGGCGGTGTCGTCATCACCAACGCGGCCTCGGCGACGATCCAGGGGTTCGAGGTGGAAGGCGAACTTCAGCCCACCGAGCACTGGGCCTTCACTGGAAATGTTGCCTACATCGATGGCAAGTTCGACAGCTTCCCGCTTGCGCCCGATATCATGGGTGTGCTGACGGACGTGTCCGGCAACCGTCTGACCAACAGCCCCGAGTGGCAGTACTTCCTGCAGACGCAGTACCTCACCGACATCGGCTCGAACTGGAACCTCAAGGCAACGATCAACTGGCGCTGGCGCGATGAAGTCTACTTTTTCCCGACCAACCAGGATCTGACGCATCTGCGCGGCGAGGAGAACGGGGAACTCGGCGCGCGGATCAGTTTCCGTCATGTACCGCAGGATCTGACGCTCGCAGTCTATGGAACCAATCTCACCGACAGCCGCGTGGTTGCGAACGAGGCGCTGACGTTCAGCTATCCGGGCGCTTACTTCAACCGTCCGCGAACCATCGGTGTGCAGCTGGAAAAACGTTTCTGACCTTCTGGATTGCGCGCGTCGGTCCGTCCGGCGCGCGCCCGTTTTCGAACATCAACAACACGAGTCGCTATGTCCCGACGCTATATCGATCTTTCGGTGCCAATCGAAAACGACATCGAGTCCGACCCGCCCGGCGCGCGTCCGCACGTCGAATACATCCGTCACGAGGAATCCTGGGAGGCGCTGGCCCGGGCCTTTCCGGGGTTGAAGAAGGAGGACTTGCCGGAGGGGCAGGGGTGGGCGGTCGAGCGCCTGCAACTCTCCACGCACAATGGCACCCACATGGATGCGCCGTGGCACTTCCATGCGACGCAGGACGCATTGCTGGAAGGTGGCGCAAGACGTGCCATGACCATCGACGAAGCGCCTCTCGACTGGTGCTATCGCCCGGGTGTCAAGCTGGACTTCCGTCATTTCCCCGATGGCTACGTGGCGACGGCTGCAGACATTGAAGCTGAGCTCAGGCGCATCAGCTACGAGCTGAAGCCGTTCGACATCGTTGTGGTGAACACGGCGGCCGGCGGCAGGTACGGGCAGGATGGCTACGTTGCTTCAGGTTGCGGCATGGGGCGCGAGGCGACGCTTTTTTTATGCGAACGCGGCGTGAAGATCGTGGGCACGGATGGCTGGTCGTGGGATGCGCCGTTCGTGCATACCGCGAAGCGATGGGCGCAGACCCGCGACAGCTCCATCATCTGGGAAGGACACAAGGCCGGCCGCGAGATCGGATACTTTCAGATGGAGAAGCTCGCGAATCTCGACAAGCTGCCGCCGTTCGGGTTCGAGATTTCCTGCTTTCCCGTGAAGATCAAGGATGCCAGTGCGGGGTGGATCCGGGCAGTCGCCATCATCGAGGAGTGAGAGGTGCGCGATCAGCCGGCCGCATCGGCGAGGTTGGAACTCGCGCGTCACTGGCCAACGTTGCTCGGAGCGACATTGGGAGTGGCGTTCGGCTCCGCTGCACTGCCTTTCTATACCGCCGGCCTGTTCATCGTGCAGTTCCAGCACGAATTTGCCTGGACGCGTGCCCAACTCACGGGTATCGGCATGGCCGTCACCTTGCTGGTTGCGCTCCTGGCGCCGTTCGCGGGCGCGGTCTATGACCGCATCGGGATTCGTTGGCCGGCGCTCATTGGTTACGTGATCCTGGCGACCCAGTTCTTTCTGATGAGTCAGCTCGCAGGTTCCCTGGTCGTGTACGCCGCGATCCAGTTGCTACCGTTATTTCTTGTCATCGGTACTTCGCCGATCGCCCTCACCCGACCGATCAATCTCGCCTTCGACCGGATGCGTGGACTGGCGCTCGGAATAACGATCGGCGGCATCGGCGCGATGGCCGCCGTCGCGCCACCCATCGTCGCTCATCTGATCGAGAACTACGGATGGCGCAGCGCATTCCAGGTGCTGGCGGCCGCAGTGCTCATCGTCGGGCCGATCACCGTGCTGCTGATGGGCATGCGCCCGGCCCCGAACCCGGTCCCGCTGGCACGCGCGACATCGGGCGCAACAGGGCATGTGGTGTCGGTAGTGCGCACGTGGCTGTTCTGGCGCCTGATCCTGTGTTTCACGTTGATCTCCCTGGCGGTAGGCGGGTTGGTGACTCATCTCGTGCCGCTGCTCACGGATGCGGGCATGTCGACGCTGGATGCGGCAAGCGTCGCGGGGCTGCTGGGCGTGTCGGTGCTCATCGGCCGGCTCGGCGCCGGTGTGCTGATCGATCTTTTCTTCGCCCCTTACGTCGCGGCGGCAATCATGCTGCTGACCGCGATTGGCATCGCGCTGTTGGCTGGCGGAGGAATAGCGTTCGCCGTGCCTGGCGCATTGGGCATCGGACTTGCCATGGGCGCGGAGGTCGATCTCATTGCCTACCTGACCGCCCGCTACTACGGAATGGTTCACTACGGCCGGATGTATGGATTGCTGTACGGTGCGTTCGTGATCGGTGTCGGCGTCAGTCCCTATCTCATCTCGCTGATCCAGTCGGCCATGCAGTCGTATACCCCGGCGCTGTGGATAGCGGTCGGCCTGCTGCTCGTGGTCACCGTGCTGTTTGTCACGGCTCCTCGATTCGCAACCATCGGCGCCCGGGACGGTTCACTGAAGTGACCGCGAGTTCCCGCGGTCCTGGCGCGTGATTACATCCGGTTCGTCGACAGGAAGAAGAGCGCACACATGCCGAACATCCGCACGATTCTGACTGCGCTGTTGTCCTGCCTCGGCTTCGCAGCGATGGCAGCCGACGATTCGTCGATGATCATCGAGCGGGACGTGCCGATCGTTGCCGGCGATGGCCTCGTGCTGCGCGCCAATGTCTATCGACCTGCCCGGCCGGGTCGGTATCCGGTCGTGATGACGTATGGTCTGTACGGCAAGGACGCGCACTGGGCGGATGCGTATCCGAACCAGTGGAAGCACATGCTGCAAGAGCATCCGGAGATCTGTCAGAACGGATCGGAATGCAGGTACATGGTATGGGAGACAGTCGATCCGGAACGGTGGGTGCCGAAAGACTACGTGGTCGTCATGGTCGATTCACGCGGCAGCGGCAAGTCGCCTGGATATCTCGATCCGTTCTCGCCACGAGAAACGCAGGATTACTACGAGTGCATCGAGTGGGCCGGCGTGCAGCCGTGGTCGAACGGCAAGGTGGGGTTGCTGGGCATCGGCTACTTCGCCATCAATCAATGGATGGTCGCCGCGCTGCAACCGCCGCATCTGGCGGCCATGATCCCGTGGGAAGGCTATACCGATCATTACCGCGACTCGTCGCATACGGGTGGCATCCTGAGCAATGTTTTTGCGCCGATCTGGCTGAAGAATCAGGTGCTGCTGAATCAGCACGGCAACGCCGCGAATCCATGGCGCGATCGCGCGACTGGCGAGCGTACAACCGGTCCCGCACTGAGCGAGGATTTGCTGCTGGGCAATCGAGTCGACTTCGTTCGTTCACTCCATATGCATCCGCTGAACGACGCTTACTATCGCCAGCGGACGCCTGACTTCTCGCGCATCAAGGTACCGCTGCTGTCAGCGGGAAACTGGGGCGGCATGGGATTGCATCTGCGCGGCAACATCGAGGGCTTCGTGCGCTCCGCCTCGACCGAAAAATGGCTCGAGATGCATGTCGGCTGGCACTACGAGGCATTCTATCTTCCAGAGTCCGTGGCCCTGCAGCAGAAGTTCTTCGATCACTACCTGAAGGGAGTGGAGAACGGCTGGAGTCGTGAGCCGAAGCTGCGCCTGAGTATTCGGCATCCGCAGAAGGCACTCGTGCGTCGCGCGGAGACCGAATGGCCGCTGGCGGGTACGCGCTGGACACGTTTCTATCTCGATACCGCCAAGCGAGCGCTGGTCGAGCGCAACCCGGCCAAGGAGCAGGCGGCGACCTACGAGGCGCTCGGCGATGGACTGGTGTTCTCGACGCCGCCGTTTCAGAGCGATACGGAAATCACGGGGCCTGTCATGGCGCGGCTCTGGGTTTCATCCTCTACATCGGACATGGATCTGTTTCTCACGGTGCAGGCTTTTGCGCCGGATGGAAAGGAAGTGACGTTTGTCGGATCGAGCGCACCCGAGGTTCCGGTCACGCAGGGATGGCTGCGTGCGTCGCATCGCAAGCTGGATCCGGTGCTGTCGAAGCCCTGGTGGCCCTATCACACGCACGATGAAGTTCAGAAGTTGCAGCCCGGGGAGCCGTATGCGCTCGACATCGAGATTCTGCCGACGAACATGGTGTTCCCGGCGGGCTACCGACTCGTGCTTCGTGTCGAAGGCAAGGATCTCCTGCACAACGATCCGGTAGACCGGAACACGGCGGAGTTCGGCGGCCGCAATACGGTGATCGGCGGCGGTTCGCGCGAATCGTATCTGATGGTTCCGGTGGTGAAGGGCCGTTAAAGGGATCTACGGATTGAGTTGAGATCGAGGGGGAAGGGCGCTGAGTCTCAACGCTCTCGTTGAGCCCCGGGGCGTTCGCGATCGAATGCCTGAAACGAGCTGCCTTCGGCGGCAAGCCGCGCGAGTAGCGGAGCGGGCGTCCAGAACGCCGCGTCGTCATGAGGGTTGCGGGCAAGCTCGCCCATGCGTCGTACGACGCGATCGAGCCCGACGGAATCAGCATGGAACATCGGTCCGCCGCGCCACGTCGGGAACCCGTAACCGGTGACATACACGACATCGATGTCGGAGGCGCGCGCCGCGATACCTTCCTCCAGGATTCTGGCTCCTTCATTGACGAGTGCGTACACGATCCGATCGATGATCTCCTGCGCATCCAGCGAACGCGGCTCGATACCGAGTTCCTTGCGATGCGTCGCGAGCAGCTCCGCGGTGACGGACGATGGATGAGGTGTGCGATCGCCCGGCTTGTAGTCGTACCAGCCTGCCAGCGTCTTCTGACCGAAACGCCCGAGTTCGCACAACCTGTCGCCGACATTCGGGCGTGCGCGCAGCGCCGGTTGTTCGGCGTAGTGAGCCTTGCGGATCGCCCAGCCGATGTCGTGACCCGCGAGGTCACCGACGCGAAACGGACCCATGGCAAAGCCGAACGTCTCCATCGTGGCGTCGACCTGCTGTGGCGACGCCCCTTCCTCGATCAGTCGAGTCGTCTGGCGGCTGAGTTGGGCGACCATGCGGTTGCCGATGAAGCCGTCGCAAACGCCGGCGACGACAGCGACCTTCCTGAGCGCCTTGCCGAGCTTCATCGCCGTCGCGAGCACATCTCTGGCGGTTGCCTCACCGCGGACGACCTCGAGCAGGCGCATGACGTTGGCCGGACTGAAGAAGTGCGTGCCGATGACGTCCTGCGGACGTCGGGTGACGCGCGCGATGCGATCGACGTCGAGCGTGGAAGTGTTCGTGGCGAGAATCGCGCCAGGTTTCATGACCCTGTCGAGCTGCGCGAATACGGCTTCCTTGACGGACATTTCTTCGAACACCGCTTCGACGGCGATGTCGGCGCTGGCGATCGCGTCGTACGAGAGCACGGGCGTGAGCAGTCCGATGCGTCGCTCGGCGTCGGCGACAGAAATCCTGCCGCGACGAGCCTGATCCTCGTAGGTCCCGCGGATGCGGGCAACGCCACGATCGAGCGCCTGCTGGTTCATTTCCAGCAGCGATGCCGGAATGCCGGCGTTGAGGAAGCACATCGCGATGCCGCTGCCCATCGTGCCTGCGCCGATGATTGCCGCCGAGGTGATTTCCCGGGTCGGCGTCGAACCGGGCACGTCGGCGATTCGGGCGGCAGTGCGCTCGGCGAAAAATACGTGACGCAGCGCCTTCGCTTGCGGCGTCTGCACAAGTTCCAGAAATAGCGACCGCTCGAGCGCCGTCCCGTCGCTGAAAGGCATTTCCAGCGCTGCTTCGATGGCGGTTATGCAGTGCATGTGTGACGGTTGGTTCGTCGACTTCTTCCGGGCCTTGTCACGTGCCGCCTGCAGCAGCGTCGCGGCGTTTCCCTGAGTCGCCGTCAAGTCGCGCGTGCGTCGCGGAGATTCACCGCGATCGACCAGCGCGCGCGCGAACTCGATCGCAGCCGGCAGCGGGTCACCTGCAACGGCACGGTCAAGAAGCGGTGAGTGATCGAGTCGATGCGCAGGGATGGGCTCGCCGCTCAGGATCATCTCAAGCGCGAGTTCGAGACCTGCAAGTCGCGGAAGGCGCTGTGTGCCGCCGGCGCCGGGCAGAATTCCGAGCTTGATTTCCGGCAGTCCGAGCATCGCGTCGGTGGCCGCGACACGGTAGTGGCAGGCAAGCGCGAGTTCCAGCCCGCCGCCGAGTGCGCTGCCCGGGATGGCGGCCACGACGGGCTTCGCACTCGATTCGATCATCGTAGCGAGCGCGCCCGTGATCGGGTGTCGCGTCGCATCCGGAGTGCCAAACTCGTGAATGTCGGCCCCGGCGCAGAACGTACGATTGCGTCCGGTGAGTACGATCGCCCTCACCGCGGGATCGGCGACTGCACGTTCAAGCGCGGCGCAAATGCTCTCCCGAGTGATGTAGCTCAGTGCGTTGACTGGGGCATTGCCGAAAGCGATGACTGCGATCGGTCCTTCCAGATGATAGTCAGCGTGTGTCATGTCAATTCTTCGCATGCAATTGTGGAAAAGGCGGTCCCGCCGGCCGTGAATTCTTCGACGGCATCTTTTTTTTCGGCGTCGGTGTGTGTCGAGTACAGTAGCAGGCGCTCGGTCGATAACAAACCATCTGTTCGAATACTGGATGGCCGGTCTTGTTGAATCAATCCAGCCAGCCAATGGCCGCGTATCGCGCGTCATCTATCTCGGCATAGCTGGAAGCTTACAAAAATAAGTCATTGGATTGAACAGAGAGGAGCTGTCAACGGCAAAGAGGGCCCGAGGTCCGGTTTCTCCGCTGATCCTCAAGGCGCATACCAGGTGTTCAGTTGGTTCACTGATCTTCACTGTCGGCAATTGACTGGATCGTGTCGCGGAGACACCATTCACGGCGCTACTGCCACCAACTGCCTGTGGAGATGTCTGTGACCAAGAGAGCGAACCGAGCGAGGGTGCTTGCCGATATAGTCATCCCCGGTGCGCTTTTCGCCGCGCTGGCCGTGGCGAGTGCAGCCGAGCTTCCTCAGGATGGCAAAAAGTATGTTGCTCCGAAGACAGAGTTCGGCCACCCCGATCTGAGGGGCGTATGGAACTTCAGCTCGAACACTCCGTTCGAGCGTCCGGTGCGATTCGGAGATCGCGCGTTCATGACGCAGGAGGAGTATGCCGCGATGCAGGAGCAGGTGCAGAAGCGCTCCGAGCTGGCGGACAACTCGCCCGACAGCGGCGTCGGCGGACCTGGCGGCTACAACCAGTTCTGGATCGAAAGCCGCGATCAGGGAGCGAACCTGCGAACCTCGCTCATCATCGATCCACCGGACGGCCGGTTGCCGCCGCGCCAGCCGGGTGTGAAAACCGAATTCGGTGGGCTTGGTCCGGACACCGGCGGCGAGCGTCCCGTGCGCTTCCGTGTGGGGGGCGTGCGCAAGGACGGCTATCTGGATCGCGGGTTGTCCGAGCGTTGCCTGATGGGTTTCAACTCCGGCCCGCCGTTCATGCCGAGCATGTACAACAACAACGTGCAGATCTTCCAGTCGAAGACCGACGTCGTGATCATGACCGAGATGATTCACGATGCGCGCATCGTTCCGATCGATGGACGCCCGCACCTCGATCCCGGGTTGGCGCAATGGTCCGGCGATTCGCGCGGACATTGGGAGGGCGACACGCTCGTCGTCGAGACGAAGAACTTCACGGACAAGATCGAAGCCTTCTACGGCTCGGGCGACGGCAGCGACCTGACGCTCACCGAGCGATTCACTCGAGTCGGCCCGGACCGGGTCGACTATCAGTTCACTGTCGTGGCGCCGAAGACGTTCACGGCCCCGATCACCGCGCTCGTGCCGATGGTGCGCGCCGACGGCGAGATGTTCGAGTACGCCTGCCATGAAGGCAACTACGGTCTGCCCAATATTCTTCAGGGCGAGCGTCAGGAGGAGTGGGAGGCTGCGGCCAAGGCGCCAGCGAAGAACGAAAAGACCAGGTGATAGTCGTCCTGGAGAGGAGCGGACAGTCCGATTCCCTCCTACGAATCGCCGGGGCAGACGCAGGCGCGGAAGATCGCGCTCCATACATACGAATCAATTCAGGACGACGCATGCAATTCTCAACCGTAAAACTGGCTGCTGCATTCGGTGCGATGGCTCTCTCGCTCTCATCGTTGGGCGTGCTGGCCCAGGACAAGCCCGCGCGCACCGCGGGCAAGCCCAATCTCAACGGCATCTGGCAAACCATGGGCTCGGCGCATTGGAATCTTGAACCGCACAATGCCCAGGCGGGCCCGATCGTCGCGATGGGTGCGCTCGGTGCGATTCCCGGCGGGCTCGGCGTCGTCGAAGGCGGACGCATTCCGTACAAGCCGGAAGCGCTGCAGAAGCGCAACGAGAACCGGACGAAGTGGCTCGAACTCGATCCCATCGTGGCGTGCAAATTGCCAGGCGTGCCGCGTGCAACGTACCTGCCTCACCCGTTTCAGATCGTGCAGGGACCCGATGCGATCCTGATCACCTATGAATTCGCAGGCGCGGATCGCATCGTCTACATGAACAGGCCTGGTACCGAAGCGCCCGTCGACTCATGGATGGGTTACAACCTCGGCCACTGGGAGGGCGACACGCTCGTCATCGAGGTGACCGCGCAGATGGAGGACACCTGGCTGGACAGCTCGGGCAACTTTCACGGCCCGTCGATGAAGGTGACGGAGCGCTACACGCCGCAGGGTCCAAACGTATTGATGTACGAGGCCACGATCACCGATCCGGACACGTTCACCCGTCCGTGGAAGATCAGCCTGCCGCTCTACCGCCGTCTCGACAGGAACATGCAGCTCCTGGATTTCAAGTGCATCGAGTTCGTCGAGGAACTGCTCTACGGCAAGTACGGCAAGGGCGTCTGGACTCCTCCCAACTGATCGGCTGAATGTGCCTTCCGCACGCCCCTCGATGCTTGCCTCGTTCTTCCGTGAATCGTTCCCGCGTCGTTGCGACGCGGGAACGCTGACTGTGCCTGCTCGAAGTCAGAAGTTCACGACTGCCGTCAGCTTGAACCGCCGGCCACGAATATCGTAAACCGTTCCGTCGTACTGGAAGCCGGTGCCGGCAGCGCCACCGATGGTGTTGATGTACGGCACATCTTCTTCGAACACGTCGATCACCGCTCCGGTGATGCTGAAGCCCGTCTTGGAGGCTCCGAGCGCACCCCTGTACGTGTACGACAGGTCCAGCGTCGTGTAGGACGGGATCGTCGGTGTGACGGCATCGCGGAATGCCTGGCTGTACGTTGGGTTACTGATGACCGAGTCGTAGGCCAGGTACTGGTACGAGCCGATCACGCGGCCGATCGCCGCCGCGCTGTGTGAACCTCTCGACCAGGAGAGCGTCATATTGCCGCGATGATCCGGCATTGCGCGCGCGATCGCGCCACCGTCGCCGGAAGTACCCGCAGCATCGAAGACGCCCGTGCCCAGCAGTCCCGCTTCATAGCCTGGCGCGGAGATCGTGTACTGGTTGATGAACGTGTAATCCAGACCCAGCAGGAATTGTCCGAACGACGTATCCCAGTTGTATCCGAGCTTCACGTCCACGCCATCGGTCGTGATCTCGCCTGCGTTGATATTGCCGCGCAGGACGTTCACCAGGTCGCCGACATTCGCCAGCGGGTCGCCAGCCGGCCCCGGATTGGCGATGGTTGGCCGGTAGATGCTCTCGACCGCGTATGCACGCGGATCGACGACGCAGTCCAGACGTGCCTGGCCGGTCAGCGCACCGGGATTGCAAGGTACGAACTGGACGGGGGCGGTGCTCAACAGGGACTGTACGGTGACGTAGTTACCGGGATTGGACCTGGCGGCCAGGAACGCATCGACTTCCTCCTGGGTTGTCTGTACGCCCGACTGCCCGACGATTCTGTCCTTGTAGTCGAAGCGCCAGTAATCGACCTGCGCTCTGAAGCCTTCCAGTGCCTGCGGTGTGAATATGAAGCCGAAGCCGTACGTTGTCGCATGCTCGGAATCGAGATCCGGGCTGGCGACACCGGTGTAGAACATGCCCTCAGTCACTGCGTTTTCCAGCGTCGGTTCTGCCAGGCCGGCACGGACCTGCTGGCTACGGAGCCGATCCGACAGAGTGGCCCCGCCCGAGTTCGTGCCGTTGTACAGAAGCCCGACGTTCGGCGCCCGGAACGAACGGCTGTACGAGCCGCGCAGCAGCAGCGAGTCGAAGGGCCGCCAGCTCACGGCGAGCTTCGGACTGATTTCGCTGCCGACGTCATCGTAATCCTCATAGCGCACGGCCAGCTGTGTTTCGACCGATTCCACGATCGGAATGGAGAACTCCGCGAACACCGAATTCACGCGGCGCTCGTCGTCGTACGAACGGCTGTAGAAAGCGCCGAAGCTCAGATCGTCGGAGCCGTATTCATAGGCGTTCGGCACGCCGTTGGCGTCATAGCCGGTGATGAACTGAAGGCCCGGCTCGACCATGTCATAGGAGAAGGATTGATTGCGCTGCTTGCGGGCCTGCACACCCGCTGCAAACTTAGCCATGCCGCCAGGTACCTGGAACAGATCGCCCGTGAGTACCGCGTCGAAGACATAGAGCTCGTTCTTCTTGTCGCTCACAGGCACGACCGGCGATACCCAGTTGATCAGCTCATCCGAATTTCCGAGGGCGGGATTCGTGACGGCGGTGAGGTAGGGGTTCAGGAAGTGGCAGTCGCCCACGCCCTGGTTGGAGCTGGTCAGCGCCAGCGACATGTTCTGACGCGAGCCCCTCGGATACCCCGGTGCATAGTTGCCGAAGTACACGGAAGGTCCAAGAAGGGTCTGCCAATAGACGCCAGCGCGGCTGAAGTCGAAATCGGTGCGGCCGTTCGGTACGCAGTTCGGGCCGCCCAGGCCGTTGAGCGCGAGTTCCATGCGGCTGCGGCTCAGGACGCGGTCTTCGCGCAACCGATCGTTGCTGCTGTACCCGAGCGAGACGTCGTAGCTCCATGAGTCGCCGAAGTCGCCCTTGAGATCGATGGACACCGCTTTCGTGTCCGAGGTGTTTTCACGCTGGTTGCCGCCGCCGCCGTCGGGCCTCGGAAAACGCGTAATGAAGGTGGCCAGGTTCGGGACGTTCAGGCCGCCGTTCGCGGTTGTGATCGGGGCGTTGGTGATCGTGGGGCTCGTGTTGCCGGCGAAAGCTGCCTGCGATCCAAGGCCGGTCGATCCAAGGCCGGGAATTCCGACCGTGAGCGGAATCGTGGGATCCATGACGGGCATCATGTACACGGGAGCGAGCCCGTTCGCTGCACCGGTGTCGGTGCGTTCGATCTCGTCGTGGGCGTAACGCGCCATGATGCTCAGCGTCGCTGCCGGTGAGAATTCGTGCGAGAAATTCGCGACCGTGTTGTAGCGCTCCTGGCCGAAGTCGAGGAACACTTCGTCGGTCACGTCTTCCCAACACGCCGTTCCAGCGGGTGTGGAGTAGGCGTAACCGACGTTGAAGCCCATTGCCAGGCACTGCGGATCGATGGGTCCTGTGCCTCCCGCGAAGAAGGCCGGGTTGACCTCCGCGCTGAGCGGGATGAACGAACTGCCGGCGCCGGGGAACTGGTGTGGCACGACGTTCTGGTTGTAGTTGGATGCCTCCGTGTACGGAACGGGATCACGGTTGAAATACTCGCCGCCGACGACGAAGTGAGTGTTGCCGCTCTTGCTGCGCCACCCCCACAGGCCGCCGAATGTCGTGTCGAAATCCGATCCGGCGCCGTCGATCTGCTGCATATCGCCGCGCAGTTCCACTCCCTCGAAGTCGGTGCGCAACACGTAGTTCACGACACCGGCGATTGCGTCGGAGCCGTAGAGCGCCGAGCCGCCGTCCGCCAGGATCTCGACGCGATCCACCGCGATCATCGGCAGGCCGTTGATGTCGACGTACTCGCTGCCGTCCACCATCAGCTGTGCGGCCGAGACCTGTCGTTTGCCGTTGAACAAGACCAGCGTCGCGTTCTGGCCGAGACCGCGCAGGTTGACGTTCGCAGTTCCCGCGGCGCTGTCTGAGTTGGTGCCGTCGGTGCCGGGCGCGGTCGTTGACCCATAGTTGGAAGGGATATTCTTGACGACGTCCCACATCGTGCTGGCGCCTTGCTCATCGAAGACGTCGCGTCCAATCACCGTGACGGGCGATGGAGCGTCCGTCGCCGGGCCCCTGATGTAGCTGCCCGTGACGATGATTTCCTCCAGCTCCTGTGCAGACGAAGCAACGTTGTAGGAAGCGGTCAGCAACCCCATTGCCAGCGTTGCGCTGCGCGCAAGTCTCACTTTATGCATATGTCCCCCGAGCCTGGTCATTGAGTAGTTGTTGGCACGTGGCGGGCGTCGATTGCAACGCCGCCAACGACGCCACCGGACGGCCAGGGGCGAGTGTCAATCAACTGATTGGATCAATCAAGTGATTGACTGAAAAATTGCGCTATTGATCACGCAATGGCGGATTCTTTGAAAGACAGCGGAGGACTGCGATCCGGGGGGAGATCGCCGTCGAGAACGGTGCATGGTTGTCGGGTCTGTCCGCCAGCAGCGGGGTGTCAATGCGCCGGCAGGTGACCCGGCGTCAGCCGGTGGGCAGCGCAAATGTCCACAGGGTGGCGCCGCGATTGGGTTGTGGCGTGATCCTGCCCGTGCGCTGCATCGTCTGGACATGCACGAACCCTTCGTTCGTGGCCACGGTAATGTACTGCCGGCTGCCGACGCGGTACGTGATTGGATAGGAGGCAGGCACATTGTCGAGTCGCACCGCCCAGAGTACGTGGCCGCGCTGTGCGTCGTAGGCGCGGAACCAGCGATCGGCATCCCCCACGAACAGCAGCTCGCCCGCCGTCGCCAGCACCCCGCTCACGGGCGCTGCGCGTTCTCTTGTGTGCCAGATCACCTTGCGCGATTGCAGATCGACGGCTTTGATGAGGCCATACATTCCGGCGGCCGATTCGTCGGGAGTCTTCTGCCACTGCTCGCCGTCGGGCCACGGATGAAGGCAGGTGTCCGTCAGGGGTACGTACAGCGTGCCCGATCTCGCGTCATAGGACGTCGACATCAGGTTGCGGGCGCCGAGCAGGTCCGGGCAGATACCGGGCAGTGTCGTACGCCGCAACACCTGCGTCGGCGCCGGAATGGCGGCGGGGTTCGATACCTTCGAACCGGTGCGCGGATCGATGCTCTCGATGACGTTCTGCATGCCCAGATCGATCGAGAACCGGTACTTGCCGCTGTCCGCGTCCAGCGCCTCGAAGATGGCCTGCTTGCCACCGGTCACCACGACGCGGCGCAGCGAGCCGTCGATTCTGAGATCGACCAGTTGACGCTCGAATACCCAGTCGTGGTCCAGCTGGTCGTTCTTCTGGTGCTGGAAGAACCAGACCAGCTTGCCGGTGTCCGGATTCAGCGCGAGCGTCGCGTTGGTGTACAGAGCGTCATTGGTGACGCCCGGTTGCGGAACCCGCAGCGGGGCGGTGTTGTATGTGGGCGCGGCGCCGAAATAGACCAGATTGAGCGCGGGATCGTAGGTTCCTGCGACCCATACGGAGCCGCCGGTCCTCATGTCGGCGGGCTGGCCGTTCCAGCTGTCGCCGTGGGGTTCGCCCGGCTGGGCAATCGTGTTGAAACGCCAGGCCTCCGCGCCCGTCGCAAGATCCAGCGCGACGATGAAATTGCCGCGCCGCGACGTAAAGCTGTTGACTCCGATGATGGCCTTGCCGGCGGCAATGAGCGGCGAGCTCTTGATCTGGAAGTCGAACTGACCGCCGGTGTCGATCGCGTGGTCCCAGACGACCGCGCCTGTGCGCGCGTTCAAGGCGAGCACGTGCATGTCCGATGTCGGCACGAGGATGTTCTCGCCGTCGATCGCCACACCCTTCTTTCCCTGGAACGTAGCGCCGGGCCGCAGCTTGCGCTCGTAACGCCAGAGCAGCTCGCCGTTCGTTGCGTCGAGCGCCTCGACGATGTCGCCATGGCTGTACGTGAACATGACGCCGTCGCGGACGATCGGGGTCATCATGTTGTCGCCCCGGGGCAATGACCACGACCACGCGAGCTGGAGCTGCGAGGCATTGCGCCGGTTCACCTGGTCGAGCGGACTGAATCCGGAGGCGTCGTAGGTACGCCGCCAGTGCAGCCAGTCATCGGGCGCAGGGTTGCGCAAGGCATCTGCAGTTACCGGGGCCAGGCGATCCAGGCGGCTCGTTCCTCGCGGGGGGATGACGATGAGTTGTCGCGATTCGCCTGGCGTCGCCGAGCCAGGCGCCGACAACGTCAGCCTGGACAGCGGTTCCTCTGCGGCGGGCAATGAACGCGAACCCGCAGCGAGACCGTTCGATTGCAGCAGGTACGCCATGACGTTCGCCGCTTCTGTTGCGCTCACTGCGTGCGGTTGGCCGGGCGGCATGCGGCGCACGGCCGCGAACAGCTGATCGGCCGGCTTGTCGAACCACTTCGCCATGAAGGCGGTCCCGCGCAATGCCACGGCGGGGCCGGCGCCGGAGAGGTCGCCCACATGGCAGGACGCGCAGTGCTGGTCGTACACGGGTTTGCCCAGGATGGCCTGGCCGACGCTGAATCCGGCTGCGCCGCCGGTGCCTTGCTGGGCGAATGCAGCGCAGCAGGCAAGCATGAGAACGAGTGATGCGGCGCCCTTCGAACGCGGCAGCGGCACCCGCCGCCACAGGCGTGCTCCATCGGAGCCCGCCGGAGTCTGTCGGTTCTCGCAGGTCACAGGGCGCCGCCGTGATCGCGCAGAAAGTCCATGTCCGGTGTGGGATCGGCGAACAGGCTGATCATGTCGGTGAATGGAAAATTTTGTTGCCAGGCCGGTGCGGTGAACTTCGGTGGATCGGTCAACAGAGCACGCTTCCAGGCTTCATAGTCATCGAACCACAGCTCGCACGCACGAGCCCAGCCGCCCGGTGCCGGCCGTTCCGCAGCCCTGTAACAGACGAAACGTCGCAGTCCCGGAAGCTTCGCAAGCTCCGGACCATGCACGGACGAGAACCACTGCTCCCCGTCATCGAAAGCAACTTCGCGCGGATAGCGGACGAAAAAGACCCAGCGCGTGTAGCTGGAACGCTCGCGGGGCCAGCCGTCGATATATCTTTCGCTCGGCACGGCTTCGACATGGATGTTGGCGATGCGAGTCCGGCCCGGATATCGGGCAGGGTCGAGCGGCGGCGGCGTCAACCGGTAGAACACCGAGGCGGACTCGTTCCGGGCCTCGATGCTGTCGTACCACATCTCGGTAAGGCGATAGCGGACCACGTTGAACCGGTCCGCCTCCGCAGGAACGTCCAGTGCCCGGTATGCCACGTAGCGGCGCAGCCAGGGCCCGACGAAGAGCAGGGACTCCTTCGAATGTGTAGTGCGATACCAGCGATCGAGCGTGGCGTTGTCGTTCGGCTGCTCCCAGATGGCGGCGAATTTGATCATGCCGCTGTGCGCCGGTCGGGCGGCGGGAGTCTCGGCCCGGGAGGGCGGCGCAATGCACGCCGCCATCATCAGGATCGCGAACCAGACTGCCGCGATGGTGTGCCGCCGCTGGCGATCCCGGATCACTTGTCGGCAGCAGGCTGGCGAGGCGCCATGTGGGTCGTGTACGGCTCGCCGACCCATTCGTCCGTCGGACCGATCAGGATGAACATGTCGATCTTCGAGCGGGTGCCATTGCCGTTCGGCCCGCCAGCCTGCGCTACGGTCGCGGCGCCGACGTACACGCCGTCATCGAGCTTGCGCAGTTCATCGAAGAGCGTCGACTTGTTGAAGGCGGAATAGTCGAGCGAGTAGCACGGCCTGCCGTCGATGATCGAATTCTGCACGCGCGTCGCCATGCGCAGGTTGCGCTCGATCTTGCCGCCCGGGAAACGCCAGCGGTTGTAGCCCTCTCCCCTGGTGGCGTCGAGAGGCCGGAATGCCTTGCCCTGCCAGGCGCCGCGCACCGACTTCTCGTCATACATGTATGCGGCATAGGCCTTCTGCCTTGCCGGATCGTCGGCGATGGGGCCGATGCCCATGTAGTGGCCGTTCATTTCCTGCAGGGTGGGGGCCGGCAGCGCGCGCCACAGCGCTTCCTGCTCGGCGGGCGTCAGCGACAGCAGTTGTTCCAGCGTCCATTTGCCGGCGCCGACCGGCGTCTGGTTCAGAATCGGTCGCGATTCCAGCGCTTGCATGTCCAGCGCAGGTGTTCCCTCGCTCCATGCGCTGTCGGCGCAGATGGTCGCGGCAGCGAGAACGACGAAGTGCAGGTTTCGCATCATGGTGGCAATTCCTCGGGTGATTCCGTGTATTTGATTCCGCGTGATTTCGCCGATCCGGCTTCGTCAATCACATGATTGAGCATGGCATCGTTGATACCATACCAATGTATGAATTTGTCAACGATCTATGGATTGAAAGTCAGAAAAATACAGAATATGGAAGACTTTTTGCCATACCATCCATGAAAAATAATCCGCGGCGCGGCTGGCTCATCTGTGGGGGATCGCATGACTGATCGCTACGACTGGACTCGAAGGGCGTTTCTGCGTGCCGGCATCGGCCTGGCCGGATACGCAACGCTGGGCGGCGCTCCCTTTTCGGTGCTGGCAGCCGGGTCTCCACCCCTTGCCGGCGGAATTCAGAACCTCGTGCTGCGCTACCGCACGGATCCCGGGCGCATCGCGCGGGTGCTGCCGCCGGGTATCGAGCCTGACGATTCCGGCGACGTCATGATCGACTGGTGGGTCCGTTACCCCGCGCCGGGCACCGAGAACATCTACTACCCCGCGACCTACAGCGAGTGCGGAATTCATGTCACGGCGAAGCATCAAGGCCGTCGCGGAATGTTTCAGGTCGGCATGCCCCTGGATCAGGACTGGGGACGCACCATGGGTCGCGAGAACGTCGGGCTCTCGAAGAAGGACGGGGTGCTCGGCATTCGCCGCGCGGGGCACGAAGTTACGGGTGAGTTGCGACGGCGCGGCAAGCTTTTGTATCGCATCAGGACGCAGGTGCTCGATGAGCCCGCGCATCCGCTCTACTGGCATCGCGAGACGGGATTCGGCGCTTTTCTCTATCGCTACCGCCTCAACCCCGATTGGCGCGAGGGCCCGCTGGGCGAGGAGCCTGTGGAGCTGTGGCTGCGCGTGCTGGGCGGCAAGACCGGCCTGTATCCGCAGGAGGCGACTGCCGCAGGGCCGCGTGCCTGCAATATTGCCGAGACCCTGTTCGAGTATGTCGATCCTTCCGTGCTGGACCCGTTCTGCGAGTTTCCCGTGCGTGAAATCGTCGGCATGAGCTACAACGAAACGGGCTATGCGCGGGAGGATGAGATCGCGTATCGGTCGAAGGCGCCGCGGACGCCGACGCGCATCGAGCGCCTGCAGTTCGTCGACAGCCAGGAGTTCGAGCCGTGGGCGCTCCTCAACTACGATCGTCCCATCACGCGCGGTCGCGCCTGGGTACCGGCGGGCTGGCCCGAGAAAGCGACGGCGCTGAAACTGACGAGCGATGAAGTGAAGAGCTATCGTGCGCGCCCGTCGCTCGATCTGGATCTGGCGCGCTGCCTGGATCTTCGCTGGCAGATCGATCCCGCTGTGCATGCGCGCGCGCTGCCGCCGCAGTTGCAGGCTGGCAGCCAGCCGCTGCTGCGAATCATGGCCATGCGGGTGGGAACGAACGACATTTCAACCGAAGAGTTCAACGAGCTCTGGCTGTTCAGCCGTTGCGAGAGCGAAGGCGCCGAAGCGTGGTACGCGCTCGCTCACACCGTCGCGGGCGAGGGCGATGTCGTCTTCGGGCGCGAGACCTTCGGTTATCCGTCGAAGCTCGGCTCCATCGATTGGCGAACTGCTGGCAGCGGCGAAACGCTGCTCGGCAAGCGCATGGGACGCGAGTTCGTGCGCATGCAATGGAACGGCGGTGGCCGGGCTGCTGCGACAGGGAGTGCCGAACTCAAGGTGATCGGCCTGCGGCTGCATCCGCCATATCGCCTGATGACGCTCAACGGATTCGCGGAACCCGGCGTACAGGCAGAACTGATCTCGCAGCCGTGGTTGCTGCAATGGACCGGGCAACGCGCGGTTCGCAGTCCTCGCCTCGAGTTCCCGACCAAACCCGGTCCCGGTCGGATCGGTACGACCGATCCGTGGTTCGAATTTGCAGCGGGCCAGGTCGCAAGCGCCCGGGTTGGCATCGGCGTGCTACGTCGCAGTCCAGCACAACGTCTGGGGCTCGTGCCGGACTATCAGCCTTACTATGCCGAACGCTACGACGGTGCTTTCAACAATGAGCTGTCGATCTCGGGCGACGTGACCCACACGTTTCTCGCTCCCGCGGCGGAGGGGGCCTGATGGCTCAGTCGACGATGGCCTGACGGATCGCGCGCTCGTAGTCGATGTGCACTTCGCGCACGTTCTGCTGCAGCATGATGACGGCCGCGATCTGTTCCTGCGGGTCGGTCCATCCCATCGTGCCGAGATAGCCGGCCCAGCCGAAGGCGCCGTTGGATCGGCCGGTATCGCCGTTGATGCTGTCGAGCACGATCTGCACCTGCATGCCGAAGCCATGACCGTACATGGGCTTCGCATAGGCGCCTTCGCCGCGATACAGGTCGCTGACGTGATTTGTCGCCATCAATTCGACCGTGCGCGTGCCGAGCAGTCTTTCGCCGTTCAGTGACACACCTTTGTCGAGCAGCATCTGGTGCAGCAGCAGGTAATCGTAGGCCGTGCTCGCGAGCCCCATCGCTCCCTGATCGACGTTCGTGCCACTGCGCATCGCGGCTTCGCCCGTGCGCTCGGGAGGCACTCTCTGCCAGGCGTTATCGACCCTGCGCACGACGGGCAACAGCCGCGAAACCTCGCTGCCCGGCGGGTTGAACGACGTATCGCTCATGCCCAGCGGAGCGAAGATGCGTTCCTGCGTGAACTGCGCAAAGCGCTTGCCGGAAATGATTTCCACGAGACCGGCAAGAACGTCGGAACCGGCCAGGGGGCTGTAGCTCCAGCGAGTTCCCGGCTGGAAATCGAGCGGCACAGAACCGAGGCGGTGTGCATGGGTTGCGAGGCTTTCACCCGTCGCGCGCACGGGCGGAATCATGCCGACGCGGTGCGGATCGCTGCTCAACAGTCCGGACGTGTGGGTCATCAGATCGCGAACCGTGATGTCGCGGGTTGCGGCGACGGTATTGAATTCAGGAGGCGCGCCCGCCGTGTGGGGAGCTGCGCTGCTGCTGGCGTCTTCCTTGCGAACCGCGACCTGCGGGTTCCTGAATTCGGGAATGTAGCGACTGACCGGGTCGTCGAGCCGAATCCGTCCTTCCTCGTACAGCATCAATACCGCGACTGCGGTCACCACCTTGGTGGACGAGTACATCTGGAAGAGCGCGTCCTTTTGCATGGGGGTTCCGGCCTCCACGTCGGCCAGCCCGTACGCATCGTACTTCACGAGCTTGCCGCGCCGCGCGAGGGCGATCACTGCGCCACTGATTTTCCCCTCGTCGATATGACGCTGAACGATTTCGTCGATGCGCTTCAGGCGTTCGCTCGACAAACCCACCGACTCCGCCTCGGTGATCGCAGGAAGCTCGTGGGCCGTCGGGCGCGCTGCAGCGGGCGCGGCGACCAGCACCGCCAATGCCGCTATGCCGACGCACCATGCAGGTCGCATCTCGTTCATCCGTATCTCTCCTGAGTCGGTGCAGTGCTTCAGAACGTGGCGATTGGGTTGACCGGTGAACCCGTGCCGCCGGCGATCGGCAGCGGGGCGATCGTGACGAGGAACTCCCAGCGCTTGAGCCTGGCCGCCTCCTGCGAGAGCGCTTCGAGATCCAGGTTGTCGAGGATGCGCACACCCATGGCGGCGATCAGCAGCTGATGGAGCGGCAGCACGCTGCCTTCGATGCCGGACGGTGCCACGTCGGTGGCGTAGTCGCTGCCGATCAGCGCGATGTCGCGTTTCTTCAGCCAGGGCGCCACGGAGGCATGAAATCCCGCGCCGCTGCGCGGTGTCGCGCGGTCCTGATTGCCCGCCCAGCGGCCCGTGCGCAATAAAAGGAGATCGCCCGCGCGTACCTTGATTCCAGACTGCCGCTCCCAGGCTTCGATGTCCTCCGCGTAGATCGGGGTTCCCGGTTCCAGGTGGTCGACGTTCTTGAGACGCGGAATGTCGATGAGCACGCCGCGAATCACGATGCCTTGTTGCAAATCCAGGATCGACAGCGAAGCGCAGCCCTCGTCGGTCGCAGTGGTGCGGAGCACGCCGTTGTACATCTTGCCCCGGTACGACATATGACAAAGCGCATCCAGGTGGCTCTGTGCGGGACCGTGATACGTGAACGAATAGCGGTCGCTGAGGAACGGTCCACTCTGGTCGACGCCGAACATCTGATGGCGGAACGGGGAGCGCTCGTCATTCTGCGTGTCTCTCGCGAAACTGCGTGCCAGCGAGACGGTTGTGCCTTCGGTCGCAAGCTTCAGCGCTTCACGGCGACGCTCCGCGGTCACCAGGTTCATGGCGCCCAGGACGTCGTCTTCGCCCCACCGTTGCCAGTTCGACAGCTCGGTCATCCACTTTTCTATCGTTGCCTGGTCGACGGAGTGCGGCACTTGTGAGAACGCCGAGGGCGCAAGCGCCAGCAGCACGGCAGCAAGGAATCGGGTGGAGCCCATGAGGTATCTCGAATGATTCAACTTTCGGAGTGAGACTGGAAGATGGTTATCCGTTCGACGGAAGGTGCAGTTCGGCGCTCATTCCGGGCGCCGGAGGCAGTGGATCGACGCTCGCCGAAGGTGCCGACGCAGCCGAGGTATGCGTAGCCAGCACGACGCAAGGAGCCGCGGCCAGCGTAGCCAGTGCCAACTTCAGAACCTCGCGACGGGTGCAGGCAGGTGCAAGTGTTTGCTGCATGTCGGCGCCTGTCTCAGCCGCTTACCCGCAGCGTGCTGATGGGATAGCGGTTGTAACTCTCGAATCCGGAAGAACCCATGGCGCCGCTCGATCCGATCCACAGTCCCTTCGGCGAACCCGGCAGGCGTACCCAGACGTGTAGGGTCAAGGATTGCCGCGGCAGCAGCGCCGTATCCAGGTACCGCTGCGCGAGCGGCGTGCTCAGACTGCTCGGCATCGTGCCCATGGCCGGTGCGTGATTCATCGCGCTCCAGCCGCCGACGAGCACGTTGGCGGGCTGTTCGAGACCGGCATCGATGATGGGCTGCAGGAAGGCGTTCACCTGTCGACCTGTCATCCCGGGTTTGAGCCCTGCGGCCAGGTTGTCGTGAACGCGGGCCGCGACCTCGAACATGCGTCGATAGTCCGAAGTGGGTTCGTCGACGAAGTACGAACCCCACAGCTTGCCCCAGTAGTTGCCGTATCCCAGTGCGAACTCCGTCATCACGAACTCACCCGGGGCCACTTGCGCGGCCGTCGGATAGAAGTCGGGGTAGTGGCCGCCCGGATTCGTCATGGAGATCGAGCTGATGTGCCCGAAGGGAAACGTTGCACCGTGGCGTGCAGCGAGCGCCTCCATGGCGCGCCGCAGTTCCATGTGCGATACGCCGACGCGGGTCATCTGGAAAATCTCCTCGTGCGCCAGATCGGTGATCGCGCCGGCCCGCTTCAGCAGGGCCAGTTCCTCGTCACTCTTGATCAGACGCAGATCGTCGAACCACGAGGTAGCGTTCTCGAATTTCACGTCCGGCAGGTTGTCGTCGAGGTACTGGCGCTGCTCGACGAACAAGGTAAGCCCGGCGCCCGCTACGGCACCGGGTCCGACGATGCCGACGCGCGAGCGGTCGAGCCGGAGATCCTTGATCCGCGCGGTCGCATTCTGCAGCGCATTGCCGGAACGGATGTCCTGAACGTACGCGATCGCGCGTGCGTTGGGAATGTGATAGGGGACCGCGAGGAAGAGCGTCGGTTCCCCGTGCGCGGGGAACAGCAGGTAGGTCTCGATGATCGCAGCGTAGCGCGCCAGGTATTGAAGATTGACCTGTCCCTGGCTGTTGCCCATCGCGATGCTGCCATAGATCAGCAGGGCATCGAGACCGCGCCTGGCCATCTCGGCGCGCACGGTCTGGTGGCGGCGTGCCATCTCCGCATCGGAGAAGGTTGGAAACGAGTCGTTGGCGATTGCAGTCATGGTGGCTCGCGATCAGCTGGAATGAGTGTGGAAGGCAGCGCGCAGAAACTCGACGATTGCGACGGTGGATGCAGTTGCGACACGGTGCTGTCGCTCACGGCTGCTGCGGGCGATCGCCCAGCACGCCGGCCCGCGGCGCTTGCGTCGGTGTCGTCGCCGAAGACGCGGCGCCCGGGAACGCCGGGGCGGTGGCAAACAGCATGGCGGCGACTGCAACCAGGCCCGCGCAGATCCACAGTGCGCTGTTGTAGTTGCCTGACCGGGATTGCAGCAGTGCGATCATCAGGGGACTGACGCCGGTACCCAGCACGAATGCGCCGTACAGAACGCCATACAGCCGGCCATAGCTTGCGAGTCCGAAGTAGCGCGCCGTCAGGTAGCCGATGAGGTCGACTTCCGCGCCCAGTGCGAAACCGATCGCGAACGCGGCGGGCGTCGCCGCGGAGGGCCCGAGTACGGCCAGTGCGATCATGCCGGTGGCGGTAAGAGTCAGTACGATGGCAGCCACTCGCGGTGCGAAGTACCGATCGACGAGCGCGCCCACCGTAATGCGGCCGACGATCACCGCGAGTCCGAGCTGACCCTGCAGCACGGCGGCCTTCGTCATGCTCATGCCTTCATCCGTGAGCATCGGAATCAGGTGCATGACATAGCCGCAGACGCCGAGCGCAAGGACTGCGAACGCCAGGAACAGTCGCACGAACACGGGCTGACGCCAGGCTTCGTGCAGCCGCAGCGCCGATGTGGGAAGCGACGGTCTGTTGATCGAGTCGATCGGGCGCGAACGTCGCACGCTCAGCAGGGCGATCACGATCGGGGCAGTCACGATCACGGTTACGGCGAGCGCACGATAGGCGGCGCGCCACCCGAATTCATCCATGACCCTGGCAACCAGCGGCGGCGCGAAGGTAGCGGCGATTCCCGTACCGGCAAGCGTTATTCCGAGCGCCAGGCCACGAGAGTGCTCGAAGTGCTCGTTGACCACGCGCGTGAAAGCGAGCGGCGTCGATGCCAGTCCGAGCGCGGCGATGAGGATCTGAATCGCCGCGTACGCTGCAAACTGTCCCTGCAGCAGGCTCTTTGCGTAGAAGGCTGCAGCCAGGGCCAGGAAGGAGACGATCGCAGGACCGCGAACGCCCCAGCGGTCGATGATCGAACCGACGACGGGCGCGCAGGCCGCGATCGTCAGCGTGCCAGCCAGTCCGGCGCTGGCCAGTTCGCTGCGCGTCCAGCCGAATTCGCCTTCGAAGGCGCCGACGAAAACGCCAGCCGTATAGAACGGCAGTGCCGCATTGCCGACGGCGACCCCCAGCAATGCTCCCGCAAGTATCGGCCAGCCTGAGCGCAACTCGGCCGCGTGCATCTGCCATTTCGCATGCATCGACTGTCCCCCAATGCGCTTCTTCGGTGTCTGTACGCGGCGGTCTTCACCCGGGTCGCACCACTCTAGATCAATCAGTTGATTGAATAAAGGGATTCCTGGAACGAGAACCACCGCAAGCTGGCGTCCGACCGACCGGGGTCTTCGCTGCAATGTCAACGGGTGTCAAGTAAAGTTGTTCATTGGGTATGGGGTATTTGAAATGGATTGATTATTTTTTTCACTACATGGTATGTAGATAAGGCTGCCCCGGCCTGGAGGCTAGGGGACCTGCGCCGTGGGATCGGCCATCATCGATCAGGTGATGGAGGAACGGCGCGAGATACGCACGAGATTCTGGCCCGGCACGACAAAGTCCGTTGCATAGCCCGATAGGGGGATCCATGGTCACGTTCAGAGGTTTGTTGTTATGTGCTGCGCTTGCCCAAGCGGGGCTCGCGCATGCTCAGGCTGCACAGTCGAGCAGCGAATCCGCCCCGGCGCGCAGGGCTGCCTTTGTGATTCCCGAGAACATCAGTCAGCGACGCGTCGACATCTACAGCGAAGGCGATCGCATGACAGGCTACGTCTACACCGCGAAGGGCGTGGCCGCCGATGCGAAGCTGCCGACGATCATCATGGCTCATGGGTGGGGCGGTGTGCAGGCGCAACTGCGCCAGGACGCCGCCGAGTTCGCGAGTGAGGGATACCTGGTGCTGACGTTCGACTATCGCGGATGGGGCGAAAGCGACTCGCGCGTCGTGCTCAAGGCGCCCATGAGCGATGTCGCGAAGACCGATTTCACGGCCGAAGTACATGCCATCAGGGAGGTGGTGGACCCGCTGGACATGGCGGCAGATTGGCAGAATGCCATCCATTGGGTTCATGGAGAACGCCAGGTCGATGTCGACCGGATCGGGTTGTGGGGCAGCAGCATGGGCGGCAGCTACGTGGTCTATGCAGGCGCGCACGATCCGCGCGTGAAGGCAGTCCACAGCCAGGTGACCGGCGGGCTCAAGGGTTCGCTGTGGACGCAGTGGATGCCGCAGGGATTCGAGGACGCGACGAAACGCGCCCGAGGCGAAATCGGCTATCCGCCGCCCGCACAGACGAACGGTGGTTTGCGCGGCGCTCCGATCGTCAGCCGATTCGCTCACTACAACCCGCTCGATGACATCACGGACGTGAGGACCGTCGCCTTCCAGTTCGTACTGTCCGAGCATGAGCAGTATCTGAACAACGAGGAGCATGCGATCGCGGCGTACAGGCGTTATCAGGGTCCGAAGAAACTGGTCGTCATCGAAGGGACCTCGCACTACGACATCTACGGCAAGGCGCGAGAGCGCTCGCATGCGTTGGCGCGCGAGTGGTTCGATCTGCATCTGAAGAAACGGTCTGCACCCTGAGCCGGATGTGTCCTTTCGCGTCTCAACATACCGAATGGATCGCCCGCTGAGCGGTGAGAGAAGGGGGGAAGTGATGTCAAGAGAACAGGTGGCTTTGGGTGCTCCGCCGGTGCCGCCGGCGCAAGCGGAGTCTGCAGAGGGATTCCGCGCGTCCGAGAGCTACCGCTACTACGTTGTCTGGCTGCTGTGCGGCGTCTACATGATCAACATGATGGACCGTCAGTTGCTGGCGATCCTGGTCGAGCCGATCCGTACCGAGTTCGGTCTCAGCGATACCCATATGGGGTTTCTTACCGGGCTGGCGTTTGCCGCCGTCTACACCGTGCTGGGTGTGCCGCTTGCCCGGATCGCCGATCGCTGGAGTCGAGTCAATCTCATCGCGATCTCGATCGTCGTATGGAGCGCCTTTACTGCGCTTACCGGGACAGCGAAGAGCTACGCGCACTTGCTCATCGCGCGCGTCGGCGTCGGCATCGGCGAAGCCGGATGCAATCCGGCAGCCTATTCGCTGATCAGCGATTATTTTGAATCGAAGCGCCGCGCGACCGCATTGTCCATCTACCAATTGGGCGCCTATGCGGGGTCGTTTCTGGGCATGCTGCTTGCGGGCTGGATCGCTCAGGCACACGGTTGGCGCGCTGCATTCTTCGTTGTCGGACTGCCGGGATTGCTCATTGCCGTCATTCTGAAAATGACATTGCGCGAGCCGCCGCGTGGCTTCTCCGAGACGACCAGGGTCATTCATGAGGCGCCGCCGGCCAAGACGGTTCTCTGGTCGCTGTTGTCGAAGCCTTCATTCCGTCACCTGTCATTCGCCGCGGCGCTGCACAATTTCGCGATCTATGGCGTCGGCAATTTCTACGCTGCCTTTCTGATGCGTTCCCATGGCATGAGCGTGGCGGAAGTCGGTTTCAAGCTGGCCATCGTCACGGTGGTGGGTGGTGTTCTGGGAACCTATGTCGGTGGCTGGCTGAGCGACTGGTCTGCCAATCGCCGGCGCGATGTGCGCTACTACCTGTGGATTCCGGCCTTGTCCCTGGTCGTGGGTTTTCCCGTCTCGGAACTCGTGCTCTTCGTGGGCGATCCATCCCTCGTTATGTGGCTCCTCATCCCCTCGATCTTTTGCAGTGCCGCCTACCTGGCACCCAGCATCACAGCCACCTATCGCCTGGTCGGCGTGCGTGAGCGCGCCCTCGCGAGCGCCTTGCTGCTCTTCATCCTGAATCTCATCGGGCTGGGCTTTGGGCCGCTGCTGGTGGGAATGCTCAGCGATTCGCTGCGGATTGCCTATCAGGGGCAGGGTGTCGCCGAAGCGCAGGCCATCGCCGATGGATTGCGTTGGGCACTTCGCATTGCGGTCGTGGTCAATCTATGGTCTGCCGTTCACTACTTCCTTGCTGCGCGGACCTTGCGTCAGGAGATGGTCCAGGTATGAGCATGAGCGCTGCTTCCATCGTTGCGCTGCGCGAGCGCGACTTCGGGTCTCACCATGAACTCATTCGTGCGCACGCCGCGCTGCGCCCAACGAAGCTCGCCATGATTCAGGATGAGCGACGGATCGACTATCGACAGCTCGATCAGCTGATGGACCGGATCGCCGCAGCGCTGCAACGCGATGGCATCGTGCGCGGGGAGTCCGTTGCGATCTGCGCAAGTACTTCGATCGAGTATGGCGCGGTATTCCTGGCCACGATGCGTGCGGGGGCGGGTGTGGCGCCTCTTGCGCCTTCATCGACCCCGCAGAGCCTCATGACGATGCTGGCCGACTGCGGTGCGAAGATTCTTTTTCTGGACGCCGCCGTGGCGAGCGCGCTGGCGCCGCTGCGTCAGCCGGACGGTCCGACCTGGGTGATGCTGGACGACTCCCGGGAGGGGGTGGCGTTTTCGAGCTGGCTCGCGCCGATCGGTGCGAGCCCTGTGCCGGTGAGCCTGGATCCGCATGCGCCATTCAACATCATCTATTCCTCCGGGACGACCGGCGTGCCGAAAGGAATCGTGCAATCGCATCAGATGCGCTGGATCCAGTTGATGCGCGATCCCGGACATGATTACGAAGCCGACTCGCACAACGTCACCCTCATTTCGACGCCGCTGTACTCGAACACGACACTGGTGAGTTTTCTGCCGACGCTGGTCAACGGCGGCACGCTCGTATTGATGCCCAAGTTCGAGGCAGTGAAGTTTCTGGAGCTTGCGCAGAAGCATCGAGTCACGCACGCGATGCTGGTGCCGGTCCAGTACCGGCGCCTCATGTCGGAGCCCACCTTCGATGAGTTCGACCTGTCGAGCTTCGTGATGAAGTTCAGCACCAGTGCGCCGTTTCCGGCAGAGATCAAGGCGGATGTGCTCAAGCGCTGGCCCGGAGGGCTCACGGAATACTATGGCATGACGGAGGGCGGGGCCTCGTGCCACCTGCTGGCGCATGAACACCCCGACAAGCTGCATACCGTGGGCTGTCCTATGCCGGGCCATGAGATGCGGGTGATCGACGAGGAAGGTCATGAGCTGCCCGCCGGGCAAGTTGGCGAGATCGTCGGTCGTTCCCCGGTGATGATGAACGGCTATTTCAACCAGCCGCTGAAAACCCGCGAAGCGGAGTGGTACGACAAGGATGGCAATCGCTTCATTCGTACCGGCGATGTGGGCCGCTTCGACGCGGATGGATTCCTGACGCTGATGGATCGTCGTAAGGACATGATCATTTCCGGCGGTTTCAACGTGTATCCCAGCGATCTCGAAGCCGTGCTCGCCCAGCACGAGTCGGTGCTCGAGGCCGCGGTGGTCGGTATTCCTTCCGATCGGTGGGGGGAGACGCCCGTCGCATTCGTGGTGGCTCGCGCCGGACACGTAATCGACGCAGACCGACTGAGAGTCTGGGCAAACGAGCGCCTGGGCAAGATGCAATCCATCAGCGCGATCGAGATCGTAGCCAGCTTGCCGCGCAGTGCGATCGGCAAGGTGCTCAAGCGTGAGTTGCGAGATCGGTATCACGCGGGCGCGGCCGCCTGAGCCCGCGCCGCCGGCGCATTCGACCAGCGCTATCCTCAGACTGAAAGAAAGCCTCTGCCCTCTGCGGCCAGTGTGGCGAGCAGCGGCGCCGGTTCGAACGCCGCGCCTTTGTCTTTCGCGAACTCCCGCAGTCTTGCGGCGATGTTGGCGAGACCGATGGAGTCGGCGTAGTACATGGGGCCGCCGCGCTGCTTGGGCCAGCCGTATCCATACAGCCATACGACGTCGATGTCGGACGCGCGAATCGCCTTGCGTTCCTGCAGTACTCGCGCCCCCTCGTTGATGAGCGGGTACAGACAACGCTCGAGGATTTCCGTCGAGGAGATTGGACGTCGAGCGATGCCCTGGCGCGCGGAGAACTCCTGTACGGCGCGTTCCGTGATGGGCGAGGGGATCGGTTTACGGTTCTCGTCGTAATCGTAGAACCCGGCCCGCGTCTTCTGGCCAAGCCGGTTCTGTTCACACAGGACATCCCGCAACGTCTCCCCGCGCGACGTCTCGCGCGACCATCCGATATCCAGTCCGGCGAGATCGGCCATCTGAAACGGACCCATCGGAAAACCGAACTCGCACAGCGTGCGATCGACATCCCATGGCATGGCGCCTTCGAACAGCAATTGCTCTGCCTGGACCTGGCGCGGATAGAGCATTCGGTTGCCCACAAAGCCGGGGCACACGCCCACCAGTACCGCGGTCTTGCCGATGCGCCGCACGATGTCCATCGACGTGGCGATGACCGAGTCGCTGGTTTTCGCGCCTCGCACGATTTCCACCAGTCGCATGACATTCGCCGGGGAGAAGAAATGCAGGCCGATGACCGATTCGGGCCGACGCGTCACGGCGGCGATCGCATCGATGTCCAGGCCGGAGGTATTGGTCGCGAGAATGGCACCCTCGCGGGCGATGGTATCCAGCTGCGTGAAGATCTGACGCTTCACGGCCATGTCTTCGTAGACGGCCTCGATGATCAGGTCGCGATCCGCAAGGTCCTCGAGGGTCAGAGAGCCGGTGATCAGCGCCATCCGCCGAGCCACATCGTCCTGTGTCAGTTTGCCCTTGCGCAGGCTGTTGTCATAGTTTCGCCGGATTGTCGCCAGTCCTCGATCGAGGGCCGCCTGCTGTGTCTCGACAATGGTGACGGGTATGCCTGCGTTGGCGAAGTTCATCGCGATGCCGCCGCCCATCGTGCCTGCGCCGATGACGCCGACCTGCCGGATCGTCATGCAGGCCGTCCCGGGCGGCAGGTCCGGCACGGTCCAGGCTTCGGCTTCAGCATGAGCAATGTATTCGGCCACGGGGGCGGGGCGGGGCGAGGAGTTCATGGGCAGGATCCAGGTGAAATTGTCAGATCGGCTCGATGACAAACCGAGAATGAAAAAAATGAATCTATACGTCTTTCAGCAGCAATAATAACCGAATGAATACCGATTCGGCACCATACCATCTAGTCAATTTATGACCAACGGCGAGACGTTGCGGATAATAGGGGGGCGGATCGCGATACGCTGCGGACGTGAAGAGCAGGACGAGAGAGCGCTGGGTACGCTCGTGCCTGTCGGAGCATCACTGGCATCGATTGTGCCGGGCGATGAGCGCCTCGAGCCCGGGCTACTTTGTCAGCAAGCCTTCAAAAAGCGGCCTTGCATAGATGTGAGCGCCGGTTTCAGCAGTCACCCCGGGAGCCCACAAGTGCAGCTCGGCCGAGGCGTTGATCATGGCCGTGATCATTTGCGCTGCGATGGTGGTATCCACGGGACGCAGCGACCCGTCGGCGATGCCGTCGCTGCAAACCAGCGAAAACCGGCCTGAAATCCGATCGAACTCGGCAATCAGTTGCTTGTGGATATTCTCAGGGACGGAGGTCAGTGCCGAGGTTCGAAGCAGCGGTGCACTTCCGGCGAGCTGGTACTGCAGAAGAGCGGCGCACGCTGCGGCAAGGTTCTCATAGCCGGTTCGGGTAGCGGCCGACGCTTCGCGCTGGACGTGACGCATGATTTCCAGTGTTCGTGCAAAGCACGCCTCGACCAGGTCATCCTTTGCGTCGATGTGGTGGTAGAAGGCACCCTTCGTCACATTGAGGTGTTCCGAAATCTTTTGCACAGAGGCGCCGAGATAGCCCTGCTCGTTGATCAGGATGGTTGCAGCCCGCAGGAATGTCTCCCGGCCCTCGGTGGCACGGTCCTGAGGCGGTGATTCAAGGTGAGGAAGCGCTTGCGGACTCCAGTTGCCCCGGACGCGGGCCAGGCCATTCTCCAGGATGTCGAGCGCGTGATCGGCCAGGCGTTCGTAGTCGCCGGTGTCGTAGCGCTGCACCCATACGACGGACCAGAACAGCTGCGACAGCAGCAGGTGAACGCGCGCATTGCGGTCGACGCGCTCGAGCTTGCTGAACTCGCGTGATTTGGTCAGCAGGCTGCGGGTCTTGCGAAACATGGCCTCGTAGGCCTTGCCGACACCGGGGTCATGCACGGCGCGCACGTCGTTGAAAACGGCCATCTGCTCGGCCTCGCCCACGGCGATGCGGCGGCGATGCTCGAAAAAGCTGCGCACGAAAATATCGAGCGCCTCGCGAGCGGTCTTGGCGCGGTCGGCATCGGCGGCGAGCGCGTCATACACCTCGATCGAGCGGTGAAAGCAGGAAGCCGCCAACTCTTCCTTGCTGCGGAAGTAGTACATGACGGCGGTGGGTACCAGATCGAGCTTGGCGGCGACATCCGCCAGCGTCATGCCCTTGACGCCCTTGTGATTCAGAACGTCAACGGCGGCGTGCAGGATCGTGTCCTTGCGCTTCTGGAATTTCTTGGTAGGCGCGGAGCGCGCGGATACTTTGGCCATTTGTGGTTATTTCATCCCTAACCCGGACATACCGTAGCCACAAAACCCGTGCAAGGCGAGCAATTTTTGCATACGCGTGCGATTGCGGACCCGTGCAGCCAGCGCTGCAGCGGGCACAGCGGCCGAAGCGGAGGCAGGCGTTCTGGGGTCGCGCTGCCTGCAAACCCTCCAGTGTGGTTCTTTGATTCCGCCGAGGGGGTGTCGGTGTCCGATTGGGGGGGGCATTTCGCCCTATCGATCGCCAGCCGTGGTAGCAACCCCTCCGACCCATCCGCGCGCAGGCGCAGACAGGTCGGAGCGGGGTGCCAAGGCCTCAGAAGCGATAGCGAGTCTGTAGTGTGAACATGCGCGGCGGGGCGGGGTAGCCGATCCGCGTGCCGATCTGCGACGGTGCTTCGAACTCGAACCAGTAGTGGTCCTCGTCGGTAGCGTTCTGAACGAGCAGGCCGACGCTCCAGCTGTCACCGCCTGTCGGTCGCAGCGTGGCACCGACGTCCACAAGCGTGCGCGCCTCCTGCACGATCGTCGGGTCGAGCGGAAATTCTCCCTCGTCTGTGTAATTCACGTCGGCACGCATCATCAGTTCGAGCGAACTCGTCAGATCGGCGGTGTAGCTGATGCCGAACGCGCCCTGGAATCTGGGCGCGAACCGGTCGCCGGTATTGTCCTGCAGATAGGAGGCCGGCGTACCCGCTGCGGGATTCGCGGGCGTGAATACGCAGCCGGGCAACGGGTTGGGGAAATATCGCTGCGGAATGCTGCAGGCGTTGCCGCTGTTCTCAAGATACCGCGCGTCCAGGAAGATCGCGCCGAGCCTCAGGTTCAGTTTCTCGGTTGCCTGCCAGACTGCGTCGAGTTCGAGGCCCTGCGAGCGCGCCTTGCCGGCGTTGCCGACATCGAAGGCGTCGCCCACCCAGGTGGAGGTCTGCAGATCCTCGAAGTCCTGCCGGAACAGCGCGAAGTTCAACGTGGAAACGCCGCCGAACAGGCGCATCTTGCCGCCGAATTCGTAGCCCGTGACGGTCTCATCACGGAACGTGCGATCGGAAGCGTCCTGGCCGACCGTCGCCGAGTTGAAGCCGCCGCCCTTGTGGCCCTGCGCTCCCTTGATGTACAGCATCGTGTCGGCGTTGACATCCCAGGACAACGTCAGTTCGGGCGACCAGTCTTCCTCGGAAATGGTCTGCTTGGTGCCGACGCGCGTGGTGTTCAGGATGCCGTTGATGTTGGGGCCAAGCACGCCACGGACGCGGTTGATCAGCGCCACGTCATCCGGATCACCCACCAGATTGCCGTCGCTGTCCAGCGAGACATCCAGGAATCGGTCCGTGCCGAACTCGGACAGGCCGTACTGGTCGGTCGCAGTCTTGTCTTCGCGATTCCAGCGCAGCCCGGCGGTGAGGTGCCAGTTGGGCGTGATATCGAATGTGCCGGAGAAGTAGGCAGCAACGCTCTCCGTTTCCTGATCCAGATAGCGCAACTGCGCATAACGCCAATCGCTCGCCGGACCGCCGAAGGGCATGGGATCGAAGGGGATCGCACCGAAAGGCAGCAGGAATACGTTGATGTCGATGTCGGTGCGCCGATCCACGTAGAACTCATTCTTGAAGCCATGAATGCCGGCAAGGTATTTGAACCGGTCACCGATGGTCGACAGCAACTGGAATTCCTGGCTGAACTGATCGAACTCCTGGCTGATCGGTTCATAGAGAAAGTTGGTCGGCGTCCAATCGACGTCGCGGCCATCCTCCGATTCATAGCCCGAATACCCGGTGATGGAGACGAGCTTGGTATCCGGCGTGAACGCGTATTCCATGCGAATGGCGACATTGTTGGCCTCGACGTCGGCGGTCTCGCGTTGCTTGGAAGTCTCGTCAAACGACCCATGCGGAAAATCGGGATCGTAGGCGAGGTAGCTGCTCAGTCGCGCTTCCGGACCGACATCGCTGGCGGTCGCCGCGCAGGGCCAGGGCGAAGCTATGCCGAAGCAGGTCGGTCTGCCGACCTGCAGGCCGCTGACCGACGAGACATTGAAGTTGCGTCCGACGCGCGTGTACTCGGAACGCTCGAGCTTCGTTCGCATGCTGAAAGCGTCGGTCGGAGTCCACAGGAAGGTCGCCCGCGCTGCCCAATCCTCGCCCTGTTCCTCACTTTCATCGGTGAAGGTATTTTCGAGATAGCCTTCTTCCTTCGAGTAGCGCAGCGCCAATCGTCCCGCGAGGCTATCGGTGATCCCGCCGTTCAGGACGGCCGTGTACACCTGGCGATCGATCTCCGACGTGAAATCCGCGCCGACGTCCGCCGAGAAGTCATGCGTCGGCTGGCCGGTCGCGATGATGACCGCGCCTGCAGTGGTGTTCTTGCCGAACAGCGTTGCCTGCGGACCCTTGAGCACTTCGACGGAACCGATATCGAGAAAGGTGGTGCGGAACTGCCGCTCGCGTCCGGCGTAGATACCGTCGATGAACAGCCCCACGGACTGGTCGAAACCGAAGTTGAGACCGGTGGCGAACCCTCGAATGCTGATGGACGTCTGCTCACCGCCCTCGCGGACGCTGAAACCGGGAACGTACTTGGAAAGATCGTCCAGGTTCTGCAGCGACAGCTCCCGGATATCTTCTCCCGTCACGACCGAGACCGACACCGGCACATCCTGCAGACTTTCTTCGCGGCGTTGTGCCGTAACGATCACCTCCTCGAGCGTTCTGCCCGATCTTTCCGTCTTTGCAGCCTCTGTGTCAGACGCGGCGCCCCATGTTGACAACGGAAACGCCAAGGATGCCGCAGCGGCCGCGAGTGAAATTGACAATGCAATAGGGCGGCGTCGGAGGGCCGACGACAGCCGCAAGGCAGGATGGTTGCGCATACATTCCCCTGAGTGGATCCAGTCGTTGTTTGAGTCGAACTGTACATTCAATCGGTCGATTCAAACATACCACTTATTCAGTTGAATAATCCACAATCGGGAAATAGGTAGAAAAACGCTTGTGGTGTGTCTGGAGGTGGGGAAACCGCACCTTCAATAAACAACTATTTGGTCAGAAGATCGAGCATGCTCAAAAGTCTTGAAAATCAATGAAGAAAGACAGTCTCTGCAGCTGCGGGCGCCAGCCCGCGCCCGGCCGGGTGGGTTGCAATCTCGCCCGTCGCCACATCGGTCTACTATAAGTTTCACCAATGGGTATGAGATATATATGGAATTATTTGAGATTATCTATTTATTTTGATTAAGTGGTATGTTCTGAATTCAGGCAACATACCAACAAGCGGGTCCGGATCGGCCCGCGATATCGGAGGGGGCGTGTCCATGCGTCGGGGTCGTTCGTTGCTGGTCCTGTGTGTCGCTTTGGTGTGTGTCGCTTGTGGCGGCGGCGGCGGTGGTGGAAGCAGTGCGCCACCCCCTCCAGTGACGACGGATACCACGCCGGATGCGTTCAGCTTTGCAGCACGATCGAATGTGGCACTCGGTGTTCCGGTCGAATCGACGGCAGTCGCGATCTCGGGCATCAACGCCAGCGCCGCGATCAGTGTCACTGGCGGTGAGTATTCCATTGACAACGCCGCCTACACCGCCGCCAATGGCGTGCTGTCCAATGGGCAGCGAGTGTCGGTGCGCCTGACATCGGGCTCGACACCAGGAACGACGACGACTGCGACACTCACCATCGGTGGCGTCAGCGCCGTTTTCAGCGTGACCACGGCGGTGGTCGCAGGCACCGCGGATCCGCAACCCATCGGCTCGCAGAACTGGCCGATGTTCGGATACGACTATTCGAACAGCCGTGCGTCGAAAGATCGGACGATCGCTGCGGAGCATATTTCAAGCCTGCGCGTTGCGCAGCGAGTGACGGGCGCGGGCGTCTCGAGCACGCCCGCGGTGGTCGATGGGATCGTGTACTACAGCGACTACGCTGGCTGGCTCAAGGCAGCGAATGCCGAAAGCGGTGCAGAAATCTGGAGTACGCGACTGCAGACCACGATGCTCACCCCGTCGCCCTTCGTGGCGGGCGACACGGTTTATATTGCGGGCGACAACTCGAATGTCTACGCCGTCAACCGGACGACAGGTGCGGTCCGATGGACGGTGGCGATCGAAACGACGCCGTACAACCGGATATGGTCGTCGCCGATTGTGGTCGGCGAGACGCTGCTGATCGGCGCAGCCTCATACCAGGTCTTCTTTGCGGCAACGCCCATGTTCCGGGGTTCCGTGGTTGCCCTGGACGCGAAGACGGGCGCTGAGAAGTGGCGCTTCTCAGTGTGCCCTGCAGGGCAGTGCGGTGGCGGCGTCTCGGTATGGTCGAGCGTGGCCGTCGATCCGCAACTCAAGTTGGCCTACATCGGGACCGGGCAGGCCTATGCGACTCCGGCGGGGCCCTATTCGGATGCGCTGCTGGCGCTCAACTACGAGACCGGCGAACTCGTGTGGCATCACCAGATCACACCGAACGATGTCTACACCATCAGTGGCGGCAGCCTTGATCGCGATGTCGGTGCCGCGCCGAATCTGTTTGAAGCGTCCATCGACGGAACGCTGCGCAAGCTCGTCGGTGTCGGCGACAAGGGCGGGCACTACACCGTCGTCGACCGGGAAACGGGCGCTCTGGTCTGGCAGAGGACGGTGGATGCGCGTACCCCGACGGGTAGTCCGATCGGCGGCGTGATGGGAACCCCGACCGTCGCCGCTGGACGCATCTATCTGACGAACAACAACTCGACGGTCGGCACCGGCCGTTTCGATGCCCGGCCGGGCACGAGCACGGCGTTCGCGCTCGATGCCGCCACGGGGGAGATCGTGTGGCGTGCGGATCTGCCTGCCGGGAGTTTCAGCGGTAACACCGTTGCAAACGGACTTCTCTATTTCATGACGTGGGATGGACAGCTGCGGATCCTGGATGCCAGCAACGGCACGTTGCTGCACTCGTTGCCGGCCGGTGTGCAGGTCGGTGCCTACGACCCGGTGGCGGAGGGCTTCCCGAATGGCTCGACCAGCGGGCCGGTCGTCTCGAACGGCCGCATCTATGCAGGCTATGGCTGGACGTGGGGTGCGAGTGTGTCGGGCGGACTTGCGATCCTTGAGTCAGATGCAGTCGCGCCACCACTGCGCTGGGCCGCGACGTGCCCCTCGGGCTTTACGCCGCAGGAGGGCCTGAATACGAACTTCCTGTCGGATGGCTACACGCGCAGCTTCCGCATCCTGCCCGCGATCACGGGCACCGGCCCTCGACCGGTGTTCGTATCGCTCACCGGGACCGCTGAGATGGAAACGGATTTCATGCGTGCCACGTTCATCGACCAGCTGCCGGCGCAAGGCTTCACGGTGATTTCCCCCGTACGGATCTGCGCGGCGAATGGCACGAACTCCGTCTGCGGCTCGGGCACGGTGACGACGCAGGATGGGAGAACCTGGGAGCCGTGGTTCGATGGCGTTGCGCAAGGCAACACCGCGCAGTACCAGGATGCCGGTACCGATGTCCGGTTCTTCGAGCGGGCCGTGAAATGCGCAGCCACGCGTTTCGACATCGATCAGACGCGGATCTTCGTTGGCGGCATCTCCGCTGGCGGGACGGCGACCAATCGCGCACTGACTTTCAGCTCGGGTTTCTTCGCAGGCGGTGCGCCGGCTTCGGGCGAGTGGTACCGCACGGATGGTGTACCGATTTCGGTTGAGAACGTCGGGGACGTCATCATCGACGGGCGCGCTGCGCCGCGACCGCTCAACCGCGCGACCGATGCGCTCGAACCCTCGATCAATATCGTTCTATGGGGTGGGCCGACGGACAAGTGGTACCAGAACGGCGCGAGCGGCCCGCTCATCGCCAACTACAATCCATCGACGAAGCTCGCGGCCAACTACTACGCGAGCCAGTCAGATGTGGTGACGGTCTCCTGCACGCACGATCTCGGTTACGCACCACCCATCGGTGGGCATCTATGGCCGCGCAGTCAGGCCATCACGAACTGGATCGCCGCCACCCTGGCCTCGCACCCGAAGGGCACGCCGCGGCACGCCTTTGCGCTTGCGCCCACGCCGGCCGGACTCAGTTGCGTCATGGGCAGCTATCAGGATCACTAGTGAGAAAGAAGCGGTTGGCGGTTGGCGGTTAGCG
>CAZBKC010000002.1:0-32999 GCA_964492345.1 uncultured Steroidobacter sp.
AGGCTATGCCTGGGTGGGCGTGTCCGCGCAGAAGGCCGGCATCGATGGCGGCGGGCTCAATATGGGCGGGCTCAAGATGTATCTCAAAGCGCTCAACCCCAAACGCTACGAGTCATTGCTGCATCCCGGCGACAGTTTCTCGTTCGACATGTTTTCGCAGACCGCACGAGCAGTGCTGGAGCCCAAGGATGTGGACCCGCTCGGCGGCTTGCGCGCCAAGTACTCCCTGGCTGCCGGTGAATCGCAATCGGCGTTCTACCTGACGACCTATGTCAATGCGATTGCGCCAGTCACGAGAATATTCGATGGATACTTCATCCACAGCCGGGGCGGCAGCAGCGCGAAACTGTCGCAACCGCCGCAGACCGAGATCGAAATGCCTGCGGCGGTGTTCGTGCGCGACGACCTCGACACGCCCGTGATGATGATGCAGACCGAGACCGATCTGTTCCTGCTCGGTTCTTATGCGAGTCGTCAACCGGACAGCAAGAATTTCCGCCTGTGGGAAATTGCGGGCACCGCGCACGCGGACATCTACATGCTCAAGGGCTCGGCGGACCTCGGCAACGATCCGAAGGTTGCGGCGGTGGTGTCGATCGCCAAGCCACAGCCCGGCATCATCGAATGCTCCAAGCCGATCAATTCGGGTCCGCAGCACTTCGTGGCGAAGGCTGCATTCGCGGCGCTCGACAATTGGGTGCGTACCGGTGCGGCCCCGTCGCATGCCGATCGCCTGGAAGTGGCGGATGAGCCCGCCAGCTTGAAGCGCGACCAGTTCGGCAATGCGCTGGGCGGAATACGCACGCCATATGTCGATGCGCCCATCGCAACCTTGTCGGGGTATGGACAGGATGAAAACTCGACCCGGCTGTGCAGCCTGTTCGGTTCCACGGTGCTGTTTGACCGCGACACGCTTGCCAAACTGTATCCGGATCACGCCACGTACGTGACAGCCGTTGCGAGATCAGTTGACCGCGCTGTCACCAGCGGTTTTCTGCTGCAACCCGACGGTGAGCTGATCAAGGCGTGGTCCGAGGCCTCTGACGTCGGCAAGCCTTAGTCCGCGGATGCTACGTTCCAGGGCTTACGGGAAGCGAGTCTGGACTTCGGATCATCGAGCGGCACTGCGCCGTCGTGCCGTACCGCGGACTTCTTCATCAGGAGTCCAGGGCTTGCCGGTGCGCTCCTCGATGTAACGACGCAGCAAACGTCGCACGACCTGCGAGGGCGTCGCGTCCTCTTCCGCGCACAGCCGCTCGAAAAGCTCCTTCTTCCGCGGGTCGATCAGGATGGTCAGGCGGGCAGTGCGGTCTTCGATGGCCAATGGCAGTCTCATGAAGTGACAATCTGATGTGCGCGACATTATAATGAAACGCACATCGTCGCAATCACGCCATTCGACCTACCTATGCAAGCTGTGACCGGTCGTCTGCCAGCAAGAACCGGTGCTCTGTGACGCTGGCACTGAACTCGCCATTGACCTTGTGCTTGTTGCTATTGAGTGCATGGGGTGTCGTTGGTCTTGCCGGATTGATACAACCAACAAGCGTCGCCTTCGCGGGCCGGACCCTGTTCCCGTTGGGCGCGCTGTGCGGTGCAGCGCTGGCGTGTGTGGCGGGGGCGAACCTCACCGCGCCGGCAGAGCAGCTTGTGCTGCCGGTCGGACTGCCGGATCTTCCGCTGCACGTGCGCCTCGATGGACTGTCGAGCGCGTTTCTCTTGTTACTGGGCGCAGCCGCCGCCGGTATTTCCATTTTTGCTGCGGGCTATTTTCGGCGCGGTGAAGGCACGCCGCCGGGTCTGCTGTGCCTGCAATATCACCTGTTTCTCGCCAGCATGGGCTTCGTGCTGCTGGCAGACGATGCGTATGGCTTCATGCTGGCGTGGGAAACGATGGCGCTGTCGTCCTATTTCCTCGTCACGACGCAACACCGCATTCCGGAAATTCGCAGCGCCGGTTTTCTCTACCTGCTCATCGCCCATGTTGGCGCGATTGCCATCCTGCTGAGCTTCGGTGTCATGCAAGGCGGCAGCTGGCAGTTCACGTTCGATGCCATGCGCGGCGCGCAGCTCGAACCGGCATGGGCAGCGACCGCCTTTTTGCTTGCACTATTTGGATTCGGCGCGAAAGCGGGTCTGGTGCCGACGCACGTGTGGCTGCCCGAGGCGCATCCGGCGGCGCCTTCACCCGTATCCGCGTTGATGAGCGGGGTGATGCTCAAGACGGCGCTGTACGGCGTGCTGCGCGTCACGTTCGATCTGCTCGGCGAACCGCAATGGTGGTGGGGGCTGATCCTGCTGGCGCTCGGTCTGTTCACGGCCCTGTACGGCGTCATTTTCGCGGCTGTCCAGACCGACATGAAACGCCTGCTGGCGTATTCGTCGATCGAAAACATCGGAATCATTTTTTCGGGCGTCGGGCTTGCCATCGTGTTCGCCGGCACGGGGATGCGCACCGCGGCCTCCCTTGCGTTGATCGCGGCGCTGTATCACGCGCTCAACCATGCGTTCATGAAGAGCCTGCTGTTTCTCGGTACCGGCGCGGTGTTGCACGCCACCGGCGAGCGGAATCTCGGCCGCCTCGGCGGACTGATCCATCGGATGCCGTGGGTGGCCTGGCTGACGCTGGTTGGAGCGCTCGCCATCGCCGGGCTGCCGCCGCTCAATGGATTCGTCTCGGAATGGCTGCTGCTGCAATCGTTCCTGTTCGCCCACGAACTGCCGCGGCCGTTCATCAACATGCTGTTACCGCTGGGGGCCGCACTGCTGGTGCTGGCCGCGGCCCTTGCCGGCTACGTGATGGTCAAATTCTTTGGTGTGATCTTCCTGGGTCAGCCACGCGAAGCATCGCTGCATAACGCCCATGACGCTGGCCTCGTCGAGCGCATCGGGCTTGCGTGGTTCGCGCTCGCCTGCGTGGCGCTCGGTCTGTTTCCGACGCAGATCATCATGGTGCTGAGCGGGATCATTCAGCCGCTCGGATTCAGTGGACTCGCACTCGCCGACCGATCCTGGTGGCTGCTTGTGCCTGTGCCGCAGCGCCAGGCGTCCTACGCTCCGCTGGCATTTCTCACGGTCATCCTGGTCGTGGTCGTCCTGACGATCGTGGCGGTGCGGTTCTTCTATCATCAGCGCGTTCGTCGCAGCGCGCCGTGGGATTGCGGATTCGGTCGCCTCAACAGCCGCATGCAGGACACGGCGGAAGGCTTCGGGCAGCCGATCCGCCATCTGTTCCACCCCTTCTTTGCAATGGTGCGTGAGTTACCGGGGCCGTTCGATTCCGCACCGCGCTATCGGGTCGTCATTGGTGATCGCATCTGGCGCGGCGCCTACCTGCCGCTGGGTGCCCTGGTTCGTCAGGTCGCGGGCGCCGTGGCGTGGTTGCAGCAAGGGCGGATCGCGACCTATCTGCTCTACAGCTTCGTCACGCTCGTAGTTCTGCTGGCGTTGATGCTATGACGTCGTTCGACTGGATCGCGCAGATACTCGGCATCGTGGTCTCCGTGCTGGCTGCGCCGCTGTTTCTCGGCTGGGTGAATCAATGTCGCGCGTGGCTGCAGAACAAGTCTGCGCCGCCGCTCATGCAGCCGTATCGCGGTATTCGCAAACTCTTCTACAAGGATGCGGTGATCGCTGCCAACGCCTCGCGGCTGTTTCGCCTCGCTCCCTACGTCGTCTTCGCGGCGATGGTGACCGCCGCCGCGATCATTCCCTCCATCGCAACCCGTCTGCCGTTCACGCGGGCTGCTGACGCCATCGCGCTGGTGGGGCTGTTTGCCACCGCTCGAGTCTTCGTGTCACTCGCGGCGATGGATGTCGGAACGGCGTTCGGTACGCTTGGCGCGCGCCGCGAGATGATGATCGGCTTTCTTGCCGAACCCGCATTGCTGATGGTCATCTTCGTCGCTGCCTTGATCAGTACGACCACGGCGCTGCCCGCGATCTCGGAGATGCTGGCGACCCAGACGCTCGCGTTGTATCCGAGTCTCGCCTTTACTGCGGTGGCGTTCACGATGGTGCTGCTCGCCGAGAACGCCCGCATTCCGATCGACAATCCGGCGACACACCTCGAGCTGACCATGATTCATGAGGCCATGCTGCTCGAGTACTCCGCGCGCCATCTGGCATTGATGGAGTGGGCCGCGGCGCTCAAGCTCTTCAACTATGTGTGCATCGGCCTGGCGTTGTTCATCCCCTGGGGGCTGACCACCCACCAGGCCCCGCTGGCTCTGGCGACATCGGCGCTGTTGCTCGGCGCAAAACTGCTGGTTGCCGGTGCAGGCATTGCGCTGATTGAAACCGTCTCGGCGAAACTGCGAGTGTTCAGGGCGCCGGAATTTCTGGCAACAGCTTTTCTGCTGGCCGTGCTCGGGCTGCTCGTCCATCTGTTGCTGGGAGCATGAGCATGGACGCACTGCCGTTCGATCTGCAGATACTCAATGCGCTGGCGGCACTGCTGCTGCTGATCTCCTTTGCCATGCTCTCGCAGCGGCGCATCGTCACGCTGGTCAATCTGCTGGCAGTACAGGGAGCGCTGCTGTGTATCGCAACGCTGCTGCTCGCATGGCGGACCGGCGCCCATCATCTGTATCTATCCGCGGCGCTGACGCTGGCCCTGAAAGTGATCTTCCTGCCCTGGCTGCTGCATCGGCTGATTCGACAGCTCGGCGTGTACTGGGATACGGATCAGTTGATCAATACGACCGGCACGATGCTGCTCGGTGTGCTCGTCGTCGTGTTCTCGTTCGGGCTCGCCCAGCCCATTTCAGCCCTTGCCAGCACGGCGACCCGCAATGCCATCGGCATCGCAGTAGCCGTGGTCCTGATCGCATTCATGACCATGATCACGCGCCGCAAGGCGATGTCGCAGGTGGTTGGTTTTCTGTCCATGGAGAACGGCCTGTTCTTCGGCGCAATGAGCGCGACCTACGGCATGCCGATGATCGTGGAGTTCGGTGTGGCGCTGGATGTGCTCGTTGCGATGCTCGTGCTGGGCGTGTTCTTCTTCCAGATCCGCGAGCAGTTCGACAGTCTGGATCTGAAGCACCTGGAGTCGCTGAAGGAGGATCAGTAGGTGTCCAGCGTATTGATCGCTGCGGTTCTGCTCGGCACGCCGCTCCTCGGTGCACTGGTGCTGGGCGTAGCTGGCGCCCGGCGCTGGGCGCCCGGTCTCAATGTCGTGTTTTCGTTAGTCACTTTTCTGGCCGCGTGCGCACTCGCTTCCCGCATCATCACTGAAGGGAACGTGGTGCTGATGCAGGAGCAGTTCTTCATCGATGCGTTCAACGTGTTTCTCGTGACCCTCACGGGGTTTGTCGGTCTGACCACGTCCATCTTTTCGCGCCCGTACATGCGGATCGAGGCCGAACGCGGGCGTGTCAGCGCCGCGCAGCTGCGCCTGTATCACAGCATGTACCAGCTGTTCATGGCGACGATGCTGATCGCACTGACGACGAACAACCTGGGACTGATGTGGGTGGCGATGGAGGCGGCGACGCTGTCGACCGTCCTGCTCGTGACCCTGTATCGCACGCCTGCCAGCCTGGAGGCCGGGTGGAAGTACTTCATTCTCTGTGGCGTCGGGATCGCGCAGGCATTGTTCGGCACGATCCTGTTGTACTTCGCCGCAGAGAAGATACTGGGCGCCGAGGGTGTCAGCGCTTTGCTGTGGACGCATCTCAACGTCGTGAAGACGCAGCTCGAGCCCGCAGTGCTGAGTCTGGCGTTCGTTTTCCTGCTCGTTGGCTACGGTACGAAGGTGGGACTGGCGCCGCTGCATAACTGGTTGCCCGATGCGCACGCCGAAGGTCCGACGCCGATCTCGGCGGTCCTGTCCGGACTGCTGCTCAACGTCGCCATGTATGCAGTCGTGCGCTGCAAGGTGCTGGTCGAAGGGTCGTTGCAGTCGAGTCTGCCCGGCTACATGTTGATGGGGTTTGGCCTGCTGTCCGTTGTGCTCGCCGCGTTCTTCCTCTGGCGGCAGCGCGATATCAAGCGCCTGTTCGCGTATTCCTCCATCGAGCACATGGGCATCATCACCTTCGCGTTCGGCATGGGCGGCCCGGTCGCGAACTTTGCCGCGCTGCTGCACATGACGGTGCACTCGCTGACCAAGTCGGCGATCTTCTTTGCGGTCGGTCACGCGGTGCAAAAGGCGGGCTCGCAACTGATGGACGATATCCGCGGCCTCATCACGCTGAGCCCCACCGTCGGATGGGGCCTGATGATGGGTACGCTGGCGATTCTGGGTATGCCGCCGTTCGGTGTGTTCGCGAGCGAGTTCCTGATTCTCACCACCGCGATGAAGCAGCAGCCGTGGGCAACGCCCATTCTGTTGCTGGCGCTCGGCGTCGCATTCGCAGCGATCTTCGGGCGGGTCCAGCCGATGGTGTTCGGCGAAACGACTGCGAAGCGACTGCCGCATCCGCCAGCGCTGCTGCCCGTGTTTACGCACCTGGCCCTGGTGCTGATGCTTGGGATTTTCATCCCGCCGTATCTCGCCGATTGGTATCGCGCCGCGGCGCGCCTGATCGGAGGGCAGTGAGATGGTGCTGCAATGGTGGTTCGATCAGGCCGCCCGGCGTGCAGGAACGAAAGGCGCAGCAGTGATTGCAGGCATGCCAAACGCCTGGGAGCTGATCGTCACGCGCGAGGAGTGGCGTCAGGCGACCGAGAATATTGCGAGTGGCGGTGGTCGATTGATGGCGCTCTGGGCGAGTCGCGGCGAGGCAGGCGAGAACACGGTGCGCGCGGCGTTCATTGCCGACGCAGGGCTGCTCGTCCTGAGTCTGGAACTGGCGCCGTCTGACACCCACTATCCCGGCCTCGAGCAGGCATTTCCCAGTGCCAGCCGCATGCAGCGCGCCATGGCCGATCTCTGTGGATTGCACAGTACCGGTGCGGATCGGCGTCCCTGGCTGCGGCACGCGGCGTGGCCGGCGAGCTTTCATCCATTGCGCGACGCGAGCGTTCCGGCGTTGGCTTCGCCGCCCGCGATCGATGACTACGCATTTGTGCCCGTCGAAGGCGAGGGCGTTCACGAGATTCCGGTCGGCCCGGTGCATGCGGGGATCATTGAACCGGGACACTTCCGATTTTCCGTTGTGGGCGAAAAGGTTCTCAGACTCGAACAACGCCTGGGATACACACACAAGGGCATAGAGAGGCGTTTCTCCGAGCTGCCTTTGCTCGAAGGCCATCGACTGGCGGCGCGCGTCTGTGGCGATTCAGCCGTCGCATTCTCGTGGGCGTACTGTCAGGCGCTGGAAGGGATGAGCAGCGCACGCGTACCGCCGCGCGCGCTCTGGCTGCGAGCGCTGGCCCTGGAGCTCGAACGTCTTGCAAATCACCTGGGCGACCTGGGCGCGCTGGGCAATGATGCGGGCTTTGCCGTCGGCCTCGCCCAGTTCTCGCGACTCAAGGAACAGCTGTTGCGTGCGACCGAGCAGGCACTCGGGCAGCGCTATCTGTTCGATCTTGTGGTGCCGGGAGGTACACGTGTCGATCTGTCATCGACCAATGCGGCCGATATCGTCGACTGCATCCGCTCGATCGCGACGGAAGTCGAAGCGCTGCGGACGATCTATGACGAGCACGCGGGTGTGCGCGACCGATTCGTCGGCGCCGGCATCGTTACGCCGGTCCTCGCCGCCAGGCTCGGGCTGACGGGATTGGCGGGGCGCGCCAGCGGTCAAGGGTTCGATCTGCGCTGCGACCGGCCATGGGAGCCTTATGACGATCTGGCGCCGAAAAAAGTGGTGCGCACGGAGGGGGACGTTGCAGCGCGGGTGGCCGTGAGATTCGACGAAGCCGCCGAATGCATCCGTCTCATCGCGCAGATCGTGCAGCAGTTGCCGGAGGGTGGTCATCGCTGGCCGATGGCTGCGCCGGACGAGGAGTCCTGGGGCCTCGGCCTGGTCGAAGGTTGGCGCGGGCCGGTGCTGCTCGCGCTTGAGGCCGGTGGGGCCGGGAGCATCCGGCGCTGTCATCCGCACGATCCGTCGTGGCAGAACTGGCCGGTGCTCGAGCACGCCATCATTGACAACATCGTGCCGGACTTTCCGCTCATCAATAAGTCCTTCAATCTGGCCTACAGCGGACACGATCTATAGTCATGTGGAAAACGCTTCGACAGATTCACCGGGCGGGAATCCCCACGGAGCCGGCGCCATCACCTGATGAGACGTTGCGCATCGCCGAGGCGTTGCAGGCGCGTATCGCCGAGGTGCTGGGTCGCGCGCTGTGCATTCGTGCCATCGACGCAGGTTCCTGCAATGGCTGCGAGCTCGAAATGCAGGCGCTCGGCAATCCGTTCTACAACCTCGAGGCGCTTGGGATTCGATTCGTCGCGAGCCCACGGCACGCCGACCTGTTGCTGGTCACGGGACCGGTGTCGAGAAACATGGAAGTGGCGCTGCGACGAACCTATGAGGCGACGCCGGACCCAAAGCTGGTAGTGGCGATCGGCGACTGCGGTTGCACAGGCGGAATTTTCGGTGAGGGTTACGCGACACGGGGTCGAGTTTCGAACGTCATACCGGTCGATGTGGCGGTGCCAGGGTGTCCGCCGAGTCCTCGGCAGATTCTTGCAGGCATTCTGACTGCAATTTCTGCAGCATCGCCTGCCGACACGGTTTCTCGCGGTATAACGATCTCCCCTGGCCGTTCATGAAGCAGAAGAAACTCTCGTTTTTGCAGTTTGCAAGTCCGTGGTTTTTCGATCCCGGCATCGTTCGACTGCCGTCGCCACCGGATGGTTTGAGCGAGCAGGAAATCGCCCGACGTCTGGTCGATGGTGAGTTGGCGCAGCCCTATATCCTGGAGACTGATTCGGAACGGCGTCTTCATTTCGCGCACGATTCGGTGCAGAGCGTGATGCGGCTCGATGAGCCCGATGCACTCACCTGTGCGTATACGCGCAAGATGATGGCGTTTCTGCTGTTCAATCCCAATCCGAAAAACATCGTGATGGTCGGTCTGGGAGGTGGTTCCCTGGCCAAGTTCTGCTATCGAAATCTGCCCAAGACACGAATCTCCGTGGTCGAGATCGACGCCAGGGTAGTCGCGCTACGCGAGGAGTTCTGCGTCCCGCCGGACGATCATCGCTTTCGAATCGTGTGCGATGACGGTGCGCACTACATCTCGAACTTCTCGGAGCGCATCGACGTACTCATGGTCGACGCCTTTGACACGATTGGCCTGGCTCCAACGCTGGCCGCGACGGACTTCTATGTACGAGCAGCACAGCAATTGTCCCCGAATGGCTTACTGGTGATGAATTTCTCGGGAGAGCCAAAGCGGTATGCGCTGCATATTCAACGAATCCGGGCTGCGTTTGGTGGCAGCACGCTGCTTGTGCCCGTACGCACAAACGACAATCTATTGTTATTCGCTTCGAACAAGCGAATTCCTCTGCCCACGACAGCCAAATATGAGTCGCGGGCTCAGAGACTTCAGGCGCGACTCGCTCTCGAGTTTCCGCGATATCTGCGTCGAATATGTCAGGGGCAGGTCTTGACCTAGAGCGAGTTCAATGGACCGGCTGATTGTCTAAGCCATCGCCCATCACTAAGGGGATGCGCTGAAACGTGAGTTCGAGCCGATCCCAGTGATCTCGGCACCCTGTGCGTGGCGGCAAGGCGTACGTATTCACGCAGAACGTCCGATGAACGAACCCCGGCTCGATGAGTGGTTTTGTCCTGATGCGGACGGCTGGCACGCGGCTTATTAAAAAGTGCGATAGGTCGGTAACGACCGTCGTACGATCGATCCGGCCACAACGAGTGCAAGGGGGAACATGCAATGAATCGATTTCTGGCGAACCGCCAATTCCGGTATTGGCTCACGACCACGCCTGTCCTGTTGGCAAGCCTGTCGGCAGGTGCGATTGCCTCGGCAGCCGATGCCGACGAGAAGCTCCAGCTGGAAGAGGTCATCGTCACGGCCACCACGTACCAGGCCGACATTGCCAAACAGCCCGTCTCCGTAACCGAGTTCAACGCGGAGCAGCGCAACCTCACGGCGATCGCGGGCGCTATCGATATGTATCGCCTGACGCCGGGTATCGAGGTGTCGGACCGGGGTGTCACGATTCGCGGTGTCGGCCGCACTACGCCGACGTCCAGTCTGGGAACCACCGAGCCGGTTGCCTACTATGTCAACGGCTTCTACGTGCCGGACTCCAGCGTGATTGGCGAGAACACGCTGATCGGCGGAAACGTGCAGATTCTGCGCGGCCCCCAGGGAACACGGTACGGCACCAATGCCATCGGCGGCGCGGCCAACCTCATCAGTCGCCGCCCGACGGATACGTTCATGGGTGAAGCGCTGCTGGGGTACGGGCGTTACAACTGGAATACCGAAGGTTTCACCGTCTCGGGGCCGCTGAGCGACAACTACCGGGCGCGGGCCAGCGTGCAGCGTTTCGATCAGCCGGATCGGTCGCAGAAGAACATCGGGCCCGTCGATGCCGGATACAGATTCGAGAATCTGTACGCGGAACTCCAACTGGACGGCCAGGTGACCGACAACCTGCACTTCCTGCTGCGCTCCAGCACTTTTTCATTCGACAATGCACGCGGCTACACGGCGCCGGCTGTCTACGACAACTCCGTCCCGTTTCAGGGATCGAGTATTCCGAACGTGACCTACAACTACGACCGGCAACCGCCGCAGCAGCCGCGGGTGATCGACGTTGACGTCGAAGGGTACGACAAGCTCAGCGATAACCAGGTGCATATCCTGAATGTGGACTGGAACCTGGGTCCCGCCACGCTGTACTACGTCGGTGGCTATCAGGGCTTCGTGGCGGAAGGTAGCGGCGACTACGACGGCACTTCACGAATCGGCTATACCACGGGCCCCGGAAACCCGGGGGGTGCGGTGGCCGACGGGCTGTTCATCAGCACGTCGATCGTGGACCACTACTACAGTGATGACGACCGCTACTCCCATGAACTGCGGCTGGAAGGCAATGCAAGAGAGTCGCTGGACTGGAACATCGGGTTGTATTACTCGAAGGCGCACTACGATCATGCCTACCAGATTGGCAATCCCAACCAGCCGGAGCTGGCGACGCCTGTCTATCGTTTTTACGACGGCGCAGTTCAGGCGGGCGCTCCCATCACGCCGAATCCGGACCGGGATACCTATAACCAGCACAACATCCTGGAGACCGAGTCCAGGGCGGTGTTTGGACAGGCGACGTACGCTGTCACGGAGAAGCTGCAACTGACGGCGGGCGTGCGCTATACGGAAGACGAGAGTTCGGCCACGACGGATTTCCATAATTTCTACTGGGATACGTTCTTCGTCGGCGATGTGACGCCACTCATCCACGGTGCCCAGACGACCGTCAAGGATGAGGAAGTGACCGGTCGACTGGCTGCCGACTATCAGCTGTCAGATGACACGAACCTCTATCTCAGTATTGCCCGCGGCTCCAAGCCCAGCAGCATTTCGCTCGATAACATCCTGCCCGACCCCGCGCAGGAAGGCAGAAGCAATGTTTCGGATCCCGAGCACCTGAATGCCTATGAGCTGGGATGGAAGCAGTCGATGGGAAGTAGTCTGTTCACCACCGTCGCCCTGTTCTTCAACGACTACAGGGACATGCAGATTCCGCTCACGGTGTACATGCCCAACCCCATCGCCGGGCTTCCGGGGCTCCCCGGAACGCGCTACGACAATGTGGATGCGGAAATTTACGGGGCCGAACTGGAGGCGACCTGGACGCCTACCCCCGATGTCTGGGTGAGAGCGAACTACACCTATACCCACAGCGAGTACACCGCACTCGACGGCCTGCTGGTCGATCCTGCGGATCCGACGATTCCCAATCCTGCGCCACCGCCTGCGCCTGCGACGATTCCGAAGGAGCAGAGCATCGTAGGCAACCAGCTGTCCCGCATACCGCGTAACAAGGCGAGTCTGGCCGGGTACTACACCTTCAACTTCGCGCCGGGTTCGCTGATTCTGGGCGGCTCTGTCTACTATGCGGGCGAAAGATACTGGTCCTACTTCAATACCGACACATGGAAGATGAGCGACTACACGGTCGTCAATGCCAGCGCCACCTGGCGTGCCCCCAATAACCGCTACGATGTGACCGCCAACTGCAGCAACCTGTTCGATGATGACTACGTCGTCGGCATCGGCGTCGCAGGTCCGGATCTGGGTCTGGCGCGTACCGAGTATCTGGGTGGCGCACGCTTCTACAACCTGCAGGTTCGCGTCCGCTTCTAACCGGTCGAATGGTGGCAATCCAGCCGGCCCCAGCAACGGGGCCGGCTACCCGGCCGCGCCCATGCCGCCGCCGATACGCATAGTCACGATGCCGTACTTCGCGCCGCCGTTCATGATCGGGAATAACCTTGGGCAGACTGCGGGCGCTGGGAGCGGCGATGGGGGATGCGAGCATGGGTTCACTCAACGACAAAGTAGCGATCGTCACCGGAGCGAGCACGGGAATCGGGCGTGCGATCGCCATCGCGTACGCGCAGGAGGGCTCCAGGGTCGTGCTCGCCGCGCGCCGCCGCGAGAAGCTCGAATCACTCGCCGGCGAGATCGCCGCAGCCGGCGGCACGACGCTGATCGTCCCCACCGACGTCACCTCCGAAGAGCAGGTTGCCGCACTCTTCGCCGCCACCGTGAATGCCTTCGGCCGTGTCGACATTGTGGTCAACAACGCTGGTACCGCCGTGAGCAAACCCACCGAAGAGCTCACCCTTGCCGAGTGGCGCACCGTGGTCGACTGCAATCTCACCGGCGCGTTCCTGTGCAGCCGTGAAGCCTTCAAGGTGATGAAGCCCCAGCGCTCCGGCCGCATCCTGAACATCGGCAGCATTTCCTCCCAGAGGCCGCGCCCCAACTCCGCGCCGTACACCTCCACCAAGTACGCGATGGAAGGTCTCACCCATTCACTTGCCGTCGATGGGCGCAGCTTCGGTATCGCCGCCTGCGTCTTGCACCCCGGCAACGTCGCCTCCGACATCTGGGGCGGCCGCGCGGACTACGTTCGCGAAAAGGAAGGCATGATGGCGGCCGAAGAGCTGGCCCGAGTCGCCGTCCTGATGGTCACACTCCCACCCGACGTGAACCTGTACCAGGCGGTGATCCTGCCCGTGTCGCAGCCGTTCCTTGGTCGCGGCTGAGCTGAGCGCGGTTCGAAGTCAGTATGAAGACGACTCGCTCGTCGTCGAGACAGAGCGTGCCGCGGCGTGGGATGGCGCCAAGAAGAAGTAACTGCGTGCGCCGGGAAGGGTCTATCCGATCCGATACACTCTGGTTGCATTGTCGTGGAAGAGCGCGGCGCGTTCGCTCTTCGAGAAGCCTTTGGTCATCAGCTTGAAAGAGTTCCAGGCGGTCACGTACGGATACGAGGCTTTGTCCACCGGGAAGTTGCTTTCGAACATGCAGCGCTCGACGCCGAATTTTTCGATGCAGTACGAATAGTACGGAGCTGTTGTCCGCGCGAGCTCGCTTGATGTGGGCGCGTTGTTTGTCCAACCCATGCCGCAAAGCGGGATGCCCAGCCCGCCGATCTTGACGACCACGTTCGGGCATTTCGCGATTCTCGCGATGCTGGTCTGCCAGGCATTGAACACCTCATCGCGTTTGCCGGCATAGGCTTCAACGCCGAGCGGTGCGCCGATGTGATCCAGGATGATCGGCGTATCCGGAAACGCATTGGCCAGGTCAGCCAGTTCGGTGATCTGCGGATGATAGATCCATGCATCGAAGCTCAGGTCGTATTTCCCAAGACACGCAAACCCTTGCCGGAAGGTGGCATCAGCCAGCATGTGCAGCGGCGGATTGCGGTAAGAGGTCTTGATGGAAGGATCGGATGCGGTGGGATGGCGAATGCCGCGAACACGCTTGCTCGCCGCAAGATGTGCCTGCAGCACCGGATCGACGTTCTTTCCGAGCATCAGATCCGCGAAACTGACGATGGCCTTCACCTGCGGTTTCACGCGCACGTCCTGTGCGGCAGCGGTCGCCAGCTTCTCGATGTACTCGACTTCGCCCAGGGGTTGCAGCTCTGCCGGCCCCGTGGTTCGGTACCCTGAGTAGCACTCCACGAATACCGAACTGACGACGTTGTGGCCGCCGGTGTCCTGCTGCAGATCGCCGACCAGATAGCGATCGCCCGGCCGATCCCATAGATGATGGTGGGCATCGCAAATCGGCAGCTCTGGTTCGAGTACGGCTTCCACGGGTGGTTCGAGCCTGGTGTCCTGCGCGAGGGTGGTGCCGAGTGAGTCAGCGAGCATTCCGCCGGCGCTCAGCAGAGCACCCTTGATCAAGGCGCGCCTGCTGCGATCTGCTTCGGGATCAAGTGCGTTTTCGAATGCAGTGCTCATGAACTCATGCAACTGTCAGGATTGCGTCCCCGGACGTGATGTAAGAGTCGCGGCGCGCAGCTGTTCGATCAACCAATCGATCGACGGATCGCCATTCGATTCAGTACGCCGCAACGCGATGATGGGAGGTGCCGGCAGATGAAATGGCAGAGGCAGCACCTGGAGATCCAGCATCGCCGCGTAACGTTCAGCGAAGCGTCGCGGAACTGTCGCCAACCCGTCGCTTTCCGAAACGACCGTAAGCGCGACGAAGAATCGCGGAACGCTGGCGATGACACGCCGCTGGATCCCGAAACTCTGCAGGGCGCTCTCGCTGATATCCGCGAGATCGCCAGAGGTCGTCACAATCGTGTGCCCGAGATCGACGTAGGTCTGGCAGTCTATCGAACCTCGCACGACAGGATGCCCCTGGCGTGCGACGACACAGAACTCATCCTCGAACAGGACCTGGGCGCACACTGCATCGGTTGTGGTGGCGAATCGGCCCAGGGCCACATCGATCTCGTCATGCAGGAGGGAGTTCAGCGCGTCATCGCCGAACAGCATGCGAAAGGAGAGGCGGGCGCTGGGCGCGACCTGCTCGAACGATTTGAGCATGGGAGCAGCGACCAACGTATACATGAAGTCTGCTGACCCGATCCGAAAGTGACGGCGCGTCGTGGCAGCATCGAAAGTCCGCCCGACGTCGATCGTCTCCTGAGCGCGCTTGATGATGTCGTCGATCATCGGTGCAATTTCCAGCGCGTGGCGCGTGGGCACAAGGCCGTTCTGCCGTCGCACGAACAGCGGATCGTCGAACAGGTCGCGTAGGCGCGCCAGCGCATGACTGATGGCCGATTGGCTGAGCCCCAGTCGCTCCCCCGCGGCGGTCGTGCGGCGGTAGTGAACCAGCTCTCGGAACACGAGGAGCAGCGTTCCGTCGAGCCGCTTGATCTTGGTGCGGTCAATGTGCGTCATCACGATTCCCCCCCCCCGGCGGGATGCCCACGCAAACTCATGAACGAACATTGCGGCCGCGATGACGTGTTCGTGGGCGCTTCATGCTTGTACACACACTATATATAGACCAAAAGCATGGCTGATTGACAATAAATGGTAGTTGCATGACCGGTATTCATTCTTTGAATGCTTGAATTTCATTCCCGGTATGCGACGCATCCCTAAGATGGCCCCGATACCGTTGAACGCGCACAAAGGCGATCAACGGTCCTGCTGTTCGACGGCAATCCGGGCTATCCCGACCTTGCCACCCTGTGGCGATTCGCGGCGCGCGAACGCGCGACCTTCATCGGCGTGAGTCCTGCCTTCATCGGCATGTGCATGAAGGCGGACCTGCGGCCTTCGCAGCAGTTCGATTTGAGCGCGGTGCACTCAGTTGGCGCAACCGGTTCGCCGCTTCCGGCCGAGGCGTATCTCTGGGTCTACGAGCATGTCAAAGAGGATCTCATGCTTGCCGTGATCTCGGGCGGCACGGATCCTGGCGCGTGCTTTCTGACGTGCTGCCCTGTGCTGCCGGTCTATGCCGGCGAGATGCAGTGCCGCGAGTTGGGCGTGGCGACGTTCGCCTACGATGATGCGGGAAACGAAGTAGTGGACGAGGTCGGCGAGTTGGTGATGACGCAACCGATTCCGTGCATGCCGATCAAGTTCTGGAACGACCACGACGGCTCGCGTTATCACGAGTATCTGGCGTCACGGCGACTGGCTGCGGCTGATCCCACGACCGGACGCCGTGACCGGCATCATCTATGGCCGTTCGGACGCGACCATCAATCGTCACGGCATCCGCATGGGCACCAGCGAGATCTACCGGGTCGTCGAGGCCGCGCCTGAGGTGGGCGATCTCCGAGGTACCGCGGACGCTGTCGGGAAAAAAGCTCGAGGTGCCCGTGCGCAAGATCCTGCTCGAGCATCCGGTCGACAAGGCGGTCAATCGCTCCTCGATGATGAATCCTGCGGCGCTCGACTGGTTCATCGCGTTCGCGGCGGCGCGCCGCGCGGAACAGCAGGCGCGGTACGTGTGCTACTTCGGTGATTTGGGTCGCCAGCCCGTCGCGACGAAAAAATACCCTATACTCAAAATAACAATCGAGTGACTGAATCGGCGCACCGTGGCCGGCCAGTCGACACTGACGGTGGAGGGGAATCATGAATCAGACCTTGGGCGTACTTCGCTTGGCTCGCACTGTGGTTGCGCTGACCCTGGTTTCAGTTGCGACCGCGTGTTCCAGCACCGGTACCGATCGGGCTGCGTCGGCGGGCGCTGCGGCCGTCGAGCCCGTCAAGTGGGAGTGCCCCGCGGGTTATGAGGTGAAGGAAGGTCTCAACACGGACTTTCCGCACAAGGGAATGAAGCGGGCGTTCGTCGTGCGTCCGGCGAAGAATGGCTCGGACCCTGCACCCGTGTGGGTACCGATGACAGGAACCGTCGAATCGACCAACGACAACCTCACGGTTGCCCGAAGCGGCGCCAACGCGCTCCTCGCCGAGTATGGCTACACCGTGATCGCGCCGGTGCGTGCCTGTGCGAATCAGGATCCGGCCTACCGTGGTCAGGGCTGCAATGGACCGGGCAGCGACGGCTGGAACTGGAAGCCGTGGTTCGAAGGCCGTGCGTCCGATCCGAGCGGAGATCGCTGGAAGAACGACGAAGGGCCGGACTCCTCGTTTCTCGTGGCGATGGTCCAGTGCGTGGGCACCAAGTACAAGCTCGACGGACGCCGGCTGTATCTGGGCGGCATTTCTTCGGGCGGCACCATGACCAACCGAGCGCTGCTGTTTCGCTCGGATTTCTGGGCGGGCGGTCTGCCGATCTCGGGCGAGTGGTATGTGACTGCCGATGACGGTACACCGCTGTCGTTCGATGATGCCCGTGCGGCTGTGGCGGCTACACCAACCAAGATCCATCAGGGACGCGTAGGCCCCTATCCGCTGCCTGCGAAAACCGGATCGATGATCGTCATGACGGTGTGGGGCGGCGAGAAGGACTTGTGGAATTGTTCACGTCCTGACGGCACCCGATTCCTCTGTGCCGACTATCGACCGAGCACGCAGGCCGGCTCCAACTTCTTCAGTGCCCAGCCGAACGTCGTGCATGTCGCTTGCTCCGCAACTCATGGCCACATGTGGCCGCAGGTGAACACTCAGGCATTCAATCGCTGGGCGCTGGACACGCTGGCTTCGTATCCCAAGGGTTCCGATCCGCGCAGCTTCAAGCTGACGACACCGCCTGAAGGTTACAGCTGCCACGTCGGCGCGTTCGCGGGTCTCTACTGACGCGCGAAAGATAGCAACTAGGCACTGAGCAAAACGAAATGCACCCGAATGCATCGCGCTGTTTCTGGGGCGCCGCCATTGCAATCATCGCGCTTGGGCATGCGTCGGCCGCCGAGCTGAATCTGCCGGACGGCGCGGCACTCTACCGCACGCATTGCGCGGCCTGTCACGACAACCCGCAGGATCGAACGCCGGCGCGTGATGTGCTCGAGCGAAACTCTCCTGCCTTCATCATGACGGCAATGAAGAATGTCATGGCGCCGATGGTGGCAGGATTGAGCGAGGCGCAGAAGCAGGCCATCGCCCTGCACCTGGGCGCGAAGCCGACGGGCGGCTCCAAAGATGTGGATCCGCATGCCATCTGGGGCCCGTCGTCGGCATCGATGCCGCTCGATGGTCCGAAGTGCAAAGGAAAAGTTCCGCCGATCGACCTGAGTACTCCGGATCAATGGAATGGCTGGGGTGTGGGCATCACGAATGCACGCTTCCAGCCGAATCCTGGACTGACGGCCGCCGACGTTCCGCGTCTGAAAGTGAAGTGGGCTTTCCACTATCCGGGTTCGAAGAACGGTCAGGCGACGGTCGTCGGTGATCGCTTGTTCGTGACGAGCATGTCCGGCGCGGTCTACGCGTTGAATGCAAAGAGCGGTTGCGTCTACTGGCGTCACGATGCTGCAGCCGGCACGCGCAGCAGTGTTCACGTAGTCCAGTTGCCTTCGGGCGCACCCGCGCGGCACGCGATCTTCTTCTCCGATTGGACCAAGGCTGCGGTGGCGCTCGATGCCCAGACGGGCAAGCAGTTGTGGAAGACGACGATCGACGACCAGCCGGGTGTGCAGATGACCGGCGCGCCCACCTACCACGAGGGCAAGCTTTTCGTGCCGATCTCCTCGGGTAATGAAGCGTTCGCCACCAGCGATCAGTGGGAGTGTTGCAAGTTCCGTGGTGCGCTCGTCGCGCTCGATGCCGTCAGCGGCAAGGTACTGTGGAAGACCTACACGACGCAGAAGGAACCGGCGCCGTTTCGCCTGAACAGGCTGGGCAAACAGATGTGGGGCCCTTCCGGCGGCTCGATCTGGGCCGCGCCGACCATCGATCCGAAACGCGGGCTCGTGTACGTGTCGACGTCGAACTCCTACACCGAGGTGCCCCACGAAGGATCCGATGCAGTGATCGCCATGGAGATCGAGACAGGCAAGATCCGCTGGATCAACCAGGTCACGAAGGACGACAACTACATCATCGGCTGCCCGAAGGCGGCGAACTGTCCGGAGGAAGTGGGGCCCGACTTCTCGCTCGGCAACTCGCCCATCCTGCACACGCTGCAGGACGGTCGTCAGTACATCGTCGTCGGCCAGAAGTCGGGCGCGGTGTACGCCATGGATCCGGACAACAACGGCCAAACGATCTGGATGCGACGCGTGAGTCCAGGCAGCGCACTCGGCGGCGTGGAGTTCGGCATGGCGGCGGATGCCGAGAATGCATATGTCGGCATCTCCGATGTAATTGGCAAGGACGGCAAACCCGGCGTCTATGCGCTGCGCATTCGCGACGGTGCCGACGTGTGGAGCTTTTCGGCTCCGAAGATGCCGTGTCGCTGGAAGAACTGGTTCTGCCACCCGGCAGTGTCGCAGGCGGTGAGCGCCATGCCAGGGGTGGTGTTCGCTGGCTCGATGGACGGACATTTCCGCGCCTTCTCGACCACCGACGGCAAAGTGTTGTGGGAGTTCAATACCGCCGCTGCTCCGTACACGACCGTGGCGGGCAAGCAGACGAATGGCGGCGTCATGGACGGCGCGGGCCCCACCATTGCAGGCGGTATGGTGTATGTGCATTCCGGTTACGCGGGTCGTTCGACTGAGAACGCGAACAACTTGCGCGGTAGTGAGGGCAACGTATTGCTGGCGTTCTCCGTCGACGGACAGTAACGGCGGGCAGGTGACGTTCGCAGTGAGCGGCTGGTGTAGACGGGCGGTGCGGGCGAGCCTGTCTGCGCGATCGCTCTTGTGCTTGGTTGTTTCCTGGGCGTTGGAGGGGGTATGAGGACCAAACTAGGTCTCTCGCTTTTTTTTCTGACTGCCTCGCTGTCTTTGACATCCCTGTGCTTCGTTAGTGCGACTTCGGCCGCGGAGGGTCAGAAAGCAGGCACGTGGAAGGCGCCACGTACCGAGCATGGCTATCCGGATCTTCAGGGCAACTGGACCAACGCCACGATTACGCCCGTCGAACGCCCCGCGAAGTTTGGCGATCGACGCGCGCTGACGAACGAGGAAGCGCAAGAACTGCATCGAGCGTCGGCCGCTTTCATCGAAGAGGAAGCCAGGTCCACGGACCCCAGTAAGCGCACCGAAGACCTGCCGGAATCCTGTCGGCCGGGGTGGCGCCTCACCGATTGCGGTTACAACCAATTCTGGGAGGACTCCGGCACGCAGGTCGTGAGCGTCAATGGCGAATTACGCAGCTCCATCATCGTGAGCCCGGCGAATGGCCGCATCCCGGCGTTGACGCCACAGGCGCGCGCTCAATTCGCCGCGGCTCTCTCCAACAGAAGATCAGCCGATGGTCCTGAACAGCGTTCAGTCGGTGAGCGCTGCCTGCTGGCGTTCGGCTCGAGCGCCGGTCCGCCGATGCTGCCGTCCATGTACAACAACAACTATCAGATCGTGCAGAACAAGGATCGGGTGCTGATATTGGTGGAAATGGTGCACGACGCACGCATCATTCGCATCGGCGGCGAACATCTGCCCGGCAACGTTCGTCTGTGGATGGGCGATTCGATCGGACACTACGAAGGCGACACACTGGTCGTCCAAACGACCAACTTCAATCTGCAGCAACGCTATCGCGGCGCATCGGAGAATCTGAAGGTCATCGAGCGTTTCACGCGAGTTTCCCCGAATCAGATCGTGTACCAATTCACGATCGAAGATCCAACGACGTTCACCCAGCCATTCACGGGCGAGCTGAACATGAATGCGACACGCGACGAAATTTACGAGTACGCATGCCACGAGGGCAACTATGCGTTGGTCGGCATCCTGGCCGGCGCGCGCGCAGAGGAAGCGGCGGAGGCCGCAACAAAGAAGGTCAATTGATCGAAGATCGTCTGGAGGAGTTCCATGAGCTTGCACTGCTTCACTCTCTCGATTTGCCTTGCGACCCTGACGCTGGTGAGTGCGCCGGTCCTGGCTCAACAGTCAGGCTCGACGAGTCCCACCCCGGCGCGTCAGCCCGATCCTGCCCGCGTGGTACAGCGCGTTCTCGCTGCAGACTACAAGCCCCCCGAGGGCGTGGAATTTCGTTCCGTGACCATCATGTCCGACGGCATCCGGCTGCACGGGGAAGTATTCACGCCCAAGGGAACGCCCGCAGGCCAGAAGCTGCCTGCCGTAGTGATGGCACATGGATGGGGCGGTGTGGCGGCTGGGTTGCGTAACGATGCTGTGGATATTGCTCGCGCCGGTTACCTGGTGCTGGTGTTCGACTATCGTGGCTGGGGGGAAAGCGCATCGCCCGTCGTCATGATCGATCAGGAGCCGTTGCACAAACCTGGCGAGGCCGAGCCTTTCACTGCACGTGTGCAGCCGCTGCGCGAATACATCAACCCGCTGGAGCAGGCCGAAGATTGGTTCTCCGCGCTCGACTGGATCATGGGTGAGCCGCAGGCGGATCCCAACCGGGTGGGCATTCGCGGCTCCAGCTATTCCGGTGGTCACGTTGTGTACGTTGCCGCTCACGACCCACGCGTGAAGGCCGTGGTCAGCCAGGTGGGCGGCTTCACTTCCCGCCCAGCGCCAGGACAGGAGCAGCCGGGACGCGACATGGCGACAAAAATGGCGCGCGGCGAGATCGGTTATCCGGCGCCGCGCGCTTCGGCCATCATGGGACTGATTGGTACTCCCATCGGTCACAAGGGCGAGCGTTATGCGCCTGTGGATGAGGCGGTGAAGGTGACGGCGCCGACGCTCATCATTCTGGTCGAGAAGGAAGAGTACGGCGGCAATCCCATAGCCTTGCGCGCTTACGAAAACCTCAAGGGGCCGAAGAAGCTGGAGACTCTCCCGGGCGTGACCCACTACGCCGTCTATTCGACCGAGCGGGCGACCGTGATCCGCATGGCCACGCAGTGGTTCGATCAGTACCTGAAGGGAAAGTAGGGAAGGTCTGGCTTTTTCAGTCGTCGTCCTCGACTGCGGGGGGACGACGACTTGAGTGCACTCCCGGTTCTGAGCCCGCTTGACTACTTTATCGGTCTGTACGCGATGAGTGCGTTGCCCGGTGTCTGACCGAACAGGCCGTAGCCGGAGTTGACGAAGATCATCCCTGCGCCTGCCGAGATCGCGTGGCTGTCGATCGAACCGCCCTTGGCGTCGATGCCATTGATCGTCGGCTTCGGTCCGATCGTATCCAGCCGCTTCAATATCTCGCCGCTCTTGCCGTCGAACACGAACAACTCGCCGCCCAAGGTGCCCGCGACGACGGCGCCGTCGATCGTGAGCGGCGCTGCGGAGAAGCCGATCCTCGTTGCGCATTCCGAAACGAGTGTGCCGCGCTCGCCATCGCAATTCGGCTTGGCGTCGTAGCCCCACATGCGTTTGCCGGTCCGGATATCGACGGCGTAGATGCCGGGGTGCAGCACCTGACCGGGGAAACTGAACGGGTCGCCGATCGGAGCGAACACCCGTTCGCCGTCGGTCGTAAGGCCCCAGTGCACGCCGCCCAACGGCGTTCCCATGCCGAAGCGGATGTTCCAGAGAAGCTTGCCCGTGTCCGCATCGAGCGCCCACACATGGCCCGACTTCTGCCCGGCCAGCATGAGATCTTTCCCGCCGGACCCCGATAACAGAATCACGCCGGCGCCGAAATCGAAGTCCCGACCTGTGCCTTCATCGCCCTCGATGTTCCAGGGGCAGTTCGGACCGGCTTTTTCCCTGTTCGTACCGCAGGCCATGTTCCAGAGGTCGGCGGCCATCGCCTGAAATTTCCAGACTTCCTTGCCGGTATCGAGATCGAGCGCGATCACGGCATCGGACGTGTCCGTGCCGGGATGCGAAGTGTTCTCACCCGTCGTGACGATGACGCGATTGCGTTTTGCATCGATCGCCGGAAACGCCCAGATCGGCGCGCCGGAAGGTCCGCGTTGTTTGACGCCGGTGGACGAGACTTTGCCGTTGTACTGCGCTGCCGGCATCGTGTGGTATTCCCACAGTTTCGATCCGTCCTTGCCGGAAAGCGCAACGACGGCGCCGTGACCGACGCAGCATTCGAACGACGGGTTACCGCCGGAAACGACGCCCGAGGCCGAAATGGGCACGATCATCCTGTCTCGATGGATGACGACACCGCCGCGAACCGCGCCGACGTTGTCGGTGGCCTGGCCGTCGGCTTGCCAGATCTTCCCGCCGGTGCGCGCGTCGACGACCAGAATGTCGCGTCCGACCGATATCGCAACGACTTTGCGTCCGTTGAGTTCGCCGAACGTGGGCGTGTTGCGCGAGATCGCGTTGACCACCCATTTCGCACAGCCGCTCGCCGTATCGAGCGCCATCAGGCGACCGCCCCCGGTGACGAACATCGTGTCACCGACGATCGACGCACCCGTGCCGCTGCCCTGACCGGGAAAGCCAACGACCCAGGCAACTTCGAGATTCTTCAGATCCTGTCTCGACAAACCGGCTTGCGCGGCAGTGAGACTGCGGGTCTGCGCAGCGTCGATGCTGAAGCCAGTTGCAACGATGGGCCGCGTGACGTCCACCGTGCGCTTGTCGTCCGCGCACATCATCTTTTCGGTCCAGTTGCCCGCGATCGCGCGTTGTCCGGACGTGAGATAGGCAACGAGCTGCGTCTTCTCGGCTTGCGAAAGCATTGCGGCCATGGGCGCCATCTTGCCACCTTCACCCATCGCCGCCGACAACTGCGGCGCCGGCATTGCCGCCAATGCGCCCAACGTGGGTGTGCGCTGATCCTGCGGATTCGCGTGACAGGTCGCGCATGTCCTGTCGTAGACGCCCCGGCCGGGAAGGTTCGCGTCGAGACGCGCTTGCGCAGCGATCGATGTCGAGAACATCGCCAGCAGAAGTCCCGCACTCGAGCAAATCGCCGTGGACAAACTCATCTATATTCCTGACGCATAGTAGCTGTTGACGTTGCAGATCGGCGGCGCCGGGCTGGGTGCTACTTCTTCAGATATTTATCGAACCATTCCTGCGCCAGTTTGTGCGCACGGAAATATTCTTTGCGATACATCCCGTAGTGATCGACGCCCGGGACGATGACCAGATTCTTCGGGCCTTGATACCGCTCATAAAGAAGAATTCCATTGGTCTTGTTATCGACCAATTCCTCGTCGCCCGCGAGCACGAGTTGCAGCGGAACCTTGTCTTGTTCAACGAAGTCATCGATTGGAGTGTACGTGGCGAACTTTCCGCGCACGGGCGCGCCGCGCAAGCTGCCCTGAGTGCGCGCACCCGGCTCGGGATAGCTCGCTTCGCCTCGCGCCAATTTTGTCGCCTCGGCACGCGCTGCCGGCGTATAGGCGAGCCCGCGGCTACTCAACCCGGCAATCTGGCTGTGTACCGCCTTCACGCGAGGATCGTGGGCTGCTGCGTATACGACGTAGCCGCCGCCCATGCTGCTGCCCCACAAACCGATTCGATCCGTGTCGCACTGAGGTTCGCCGTGAACCCAATGGATGGCGTTGAGCCAGTCGGCGGTCATGCCCACTGGATCGACGAGTTCGCGAAGCGCGCGGACTTCCGCCGTGAACTTGATGTCGTCAACTTTCTTTTCCGGCTGCGTCAGTATGACCTGGCTATCGCTTTCTCCCCAGCCTCGATAGTCGAACGTCACCACCATATAGCCGGCTTGCGCAAACTCGGAGGCATCGCGACGTATCAACATCTGCACGCCGCCCCAGCCATGCGCTGCGACGATCGTCGGCAGCTTCTGATTCACTCCAGCTGACCTGGGCGCGTAGACATAGCCCGCCAGACGGATACCATCGCTGTAGATATCGACTTTGCGGACGCTTACATCATCCGGAACCGTGTAGTTGATGCGCGGATCGTCAGGACGCCCGGCCGGTTGCGCGGATTGCGACTGCGCCGAAGCGTAGCCCGCAACGATCAGTGTCATGCCCAACGCATTCATCAACGGCAGCAGCGATAGCTTGTTGAACATCGTCGTCTCCTTCGAGTTCATCGAACCTTCGGATTCATCAGCGTCGGCGAACTCGCGGTCCGCATGGGCCAGCGAGTAGCGCGGTCATTTCTGTTTCGGTCTGAACGCCAGCAACACATTTCCGGGTGGCTGCCCGAACATGCCGTAGCCGGATGCGACGAAGAGCTGGCCGTTCGCCGCCACGATCGACGCATTGTCGATGGCGCCGCCCTCTCCGGGAACACCGTTGATGGTCGCGAATTTCCTGGCCGTGTCGTAAGTGAACAGCACAGCGCCCGTCTTTGCGTCGAACACACGCAGATAGCCATCGATCGCGCCTTGAGCGACCGCGCCGTCGATCACCGTCGGCGCGCCGGACAGCCCGATGCCGCTGGCGCAGTTGCGCACGCGCGTCGGGCGATCGCCGGTGCAGTCGGGCTCGGCGGCAAACCTCCATAACACTTCACCAGTGCTCGCATCGATCCCGTGAATGCCGGGCTTCTGCGTGCGCTGCGCCTCAGGCGGGGGATCGAAGCCATAGGGTCGGTTGATCGGCGCAAACACGCGCTCGCCGTCGAATGCGATACCCCAGTGAATGCCGCCGAGCACCGAGCCTTCGCCGAAGTTCTGCCGCCAGATCACCTTGCCGTCATCGCGATCGAGCGTCCACACCGTGCCGGACTTCTGTCCCGCAAACAGAACATCCCGGCCGTTCGCCAGCGTGCCGAGAACCATGGAGCCACCGAAGTCGACATCGCGACTATCGGTCTCGGGCGGCGGGCAGTTCAGGCTGCGTGGCCGCGCGGGCGTGGTTGCGTTGCCCTGCGCTGCCGCGGTCTGCGGTCGACCGCGACAGCCGGACAGATAGATGTCGTTCGCCGTCGCTTGAAAGCTCCAGCGTATCGAGCCGTCCTTCAGATCGATGGCGAGAATGGCGTCCGTCGTTTTCGCCGCAGGCTCTGAAGTTGACTCCCCCGTGCCGACGTACAGCAAGTCGCGCTTCGGGTCGATCGCCGGCGAATTCCAGATCGGCGCGCCTGATGGGCCCCAGATCATCTTGCCGTCGCCGCGGTCTCTGATCGGCCTGGCGTCCTCCATCGTGTGTGCTGTCCAGAGTTTCGCACCCGTCTTGCCGTCGAGCGCTACGACCGCGCCGTGTGTCTTGCAGCACTCGTGACTCTCGTTGGCGCCGACGGAAATCTCGTACTGCGAAACGGGTGCGTAGACGCGATCGTCGTGGATGACAGGCGTGCCAGTCGACAGCGAAAGCGGAAACAGCTTCAAGGATTGCTGCCAGATCCGCTTGCCCGTGAGCGCATCCAGCATGGAAATGTTGACGCCGAGATCGCCGACGACGATCACTTTGCGTCCGGCGATGTCGCCATATGCAGCGCTCGTGCGCAGCGGCAGCTCGTTCTTGTACACCCACTGGATACAGGGCTCGCGCTGACTGATGTCGATCGCGAGCACCTGCGCCGTTTCGCCCACCGGCAGGAACAGCGTGTTACCGACGACGGCAGGCTGCGAACGCATCGTCGTCGCTTGCGGAAACCCCATCGACCACGCCAGCTCGAGGTTCGCGAAGTCGCTCGTCGACAACCCCGTCTGCGCCTTCGTCAGATGACGATGGTTGCTCCGGTTGAAGCCGAAGCCCGTGACGCTCGGCGCCGGACGCAGATCCACCGTGCGACGATCGGCCGGACACATCATCTTCGCGACCCACGTGTTGTCCGGCGGCTTCGAACCGGTCAGATACTGAGTGACCGCATTCTTCTCGATGTCGCTCAAGCCTGCGGCCTGCAGCTTCATCTTGCCGTCCAATAATGCATAACTGATATTGGTAGAACTCATGCGGCGCAGCGTGTCGAGGCCCGGCGAGCGAGTCGCTTCGGGATTGTCGTGACACGCAGCGCACGAGCGATCGTAGATCGCCTTGCCCGGATGGTCACCGGAAGCCGGCGGAATTGCCGCATCGGCGGCTCGGGGCACTTGCGGTGCAGGCAGCGTACAGCCGATGACGTGCAGGACGATGGCGAACGACGCAAGTGCGCACAGCGAACGTAACGACACACTCATCGAGAACCCCCGATTCTCTGGTCTATCGTCGCGCGCCATCCTTGCGGAGACGAGTTGATTGGTTTGAATCCGATAGTTTGAAGCCAACACGCCGGCCGGCGATGTCAAGAATTGCAACTCGCCACCTGCCTGGTCGAAGACTCCGCTCGAGCGTGTTGCTTCGGCGACGGTGAATGCGCCAATCTCGACGAACAAACATGGCGATGCAGGGAGACCTTATGAATCGTTCCATCCGGATGTGCGCGGGAATTCTCGTGCTGTGTTCCGCAATCGCAAGCGTCGGCTTTGCGGCGGAGACGTCGAGCAAACCCGATGCAGTATCGGCAACTGCGTAAGAGCATCCTTGGGTCGACAAGTACTGGACGCATCCCGATGGAACGCGTTTTCACTATATCGAGATGGGGCAGGGCCCGGCGGTGATCCTGATTCACGGCTATCAAGGCAGCGCGGTCGGCAATTGGTTTCTCAACGGCATCGGGCCACGGCTTGCGAAAACCAATCGAGTCATCGGCATCGACATGCGCAACCATGGATTGACGACGCCGAATCCGGCGCCGAAAGGCAGCATGGCCCGCGACGTGTTCGCACTGATGGATGCGCTCGGCATCCAGCGCGCCCATATCGGTGGCTATTCGATGGGTGGATTCGTGACGAGTCAGTTGATGGCGCTCGCGCCGGAGCGATTCATCACGGCTCATTTCGGCGGCTCGGGACTGGCAGAAACCGAAGAATTTCGCAGCATGATCCCGCCGGACAAGACCGGCACGCCTGAACAGGAGCGTCAAGCGATGGAGCGCTTCATGGCAAGTCGCGCTTCAACAGCGGCCGGTGAACCAGTCGGCAATGGCGCAGATCGTGCGTCCGCCGCTCTCAATCCGAAACCAGCTCCTCTGCCCAGCCTGTCTGACCTCACTGGCACGCCATCCGACATGCCGGCACTGGATCTATCGAAGATCGAATTTGCCGTGCTGCAGGTGATCATGACTTACCAACTACTCAGCGACTGACGGTTGCGGCGGCGCGCCGCGATAGCCCGCCCCCGGACCCGGGCGGCGCACGCTGCCGGGGACTCGCACGAACGGCGCCGAGCACGAGCCGCGCGCGGGTTGCTCGGGAAGCTTGACGTTCTCACGTTCGGCGCGTGTCGACTCGCCCGGCCGCAGCAAGTATTGGTCGAACCAGTCGATGCTTGCCTTGGTGGCGAGATCGCCTTCGACGCCATAGATGTCGTAATGATTGATGCCGGGGACGGAGATGAGCCGGCGCGGCCCCTCGACCTCGCTGCAAGCACGCAGGGCGTGATCGCGATTGTCGTAAAGCTCCTCGTTTCCGGCGAGCACGAACAAGACGGGCGCCGTCACCAGATGCGCTGAGTCCGCCGCATTCCAACGCGACAACTTGTCACCGGGCGCCGAGCCCATCAACCCGCTGAAGGTTCGTTGCAACGGCGACGGAAACGCAGCGCGATCACCGCTCGCCAGCCGGGTTTCCGCGTGCTCGCGTTGACTACGCACGTCTGCCGGACGGCCTGCGTCCACCACCCAATGTTCCGGCGAGCCGTCGAACGCGCCGATCAGACTGGCCACTGCTTTCACGCGACGGTCGTGCGCGGCGACATACACCACGTGTCCGCCGGAAAACGAAGCGCCGCGAATGCCGATGCGTTCGGGGTCGACCCAGGGCTGGCCCGAGACGAAGCTGATGGCGTTGAACCAATCGGCGGTCTGTTCCCACGGATCGACGTAGCCGCGCAGCTCTTGAACTTCGGCGGTAACCGCAGCGCCGGTCGCGCCGTGATGCGTCGGCCCGGTCAGGATGACTCGGCCATCGCTGCCGCCCCAGCCGCGATAGTCGAAAAGGAAAATGGCGTAACCCGCATGCGCCATCTCCACGGCGACAGCGCGAAAGGAATTCGCCCGCCCGCCCCAGCCCGTCGCGGAAACGATGGTCGGCAGGCGCTTGCCCTCGTTGGCCGCGGCGTAAATGATCTGCCCCTGCAGCCGCACGCCTTCGGAATAAAAATCCACGGGCTTGAAAGTGATGCCAGCGGGCTTGCCAGCCCAATCCTTTGCAGCAGCAGCCGCATTCGCGGGCGTTGCTGCTTGCTGCGCCAATGCGCTGCCAAAGACGGTTGCCAAAGCCAGCACAGCGCACGCACGGAGCGCACCATCGCATCTGCTCATCGAAATCCCCCAACGTCGAAGTAGCTCGATCGGAATGCGGTCGCGCCCCGAGCGCATCCGCACGCTTGAAATCGCGGGCCGCAGCATCGGTCGATGCTCAAAGAGGGTCAAGCTCAATCGTTGTACTCCGGCAGGAAGAATGATGTGGAGAGATCCGTTTGGAGCCAGCGCTTCCGATGATTCGAAAATCGGCGATCTGCGATTCATTTTTTTCATATCAGCTTTGTGCTCGTCGATGAACTTCATCGGCCTTGGCATCGGACCGCCGTTTGCCGGATGGCTGAGCGACCAGTTCAATCAGTACTTCATTTCGCAGGGGCTCGATGCCGCGACTGCGTCCGCGCAAGGGTTGCAGTGGTCGATGCGCCTGATGCCGTTGTTTGCGCTGTGGGGCGCGGTCCACTACTTCCTGGCCGCGCGGACCTTGCGTGCGGAATCGCTCAAGGAGTGAACAGGTGTCATATCCCACTGTGTGCCAGACGTGAGCTCCGTCACGCGGCAGGTTCCGCCGCCGTACGGCGGGCCAGCTTCTCGACGTTGTCGCGATGGGTCGCCGCAGTGATCGGAAACGAGGCTGTACATGCCAATGCGATGAGATAGAGAAGTCCCGCGATGACCATCTTGACCACGACGAGCCTGGTCAGGACGGGCTGCTCCACCAGTCCCGGAACCGCTTGCTGCGGGAACGCAACCAGATCGAGCACCCAGCCGCCCACCGCGAGCCCCAGTCCCGAAACGCTCTTGTTGATGAACGCGGTCGTTGCAAACAGGAGTCCTTCCGAGCGTCGCCCGGTCCGCAGCTGGCTGTCCTCGACGACATCGGTGGTCATCGAGAACCACATGATGCCGCCAATGATCGCGCAGGACGTGGAGATACACGCCACGGCGAACAGGATCGGCACGAGCACAGGCGAGCCGTTTTCAGGGAACCATCCGATGAGGCGCAGGATCAGCGGCGCGGACATCAGTACAAGCCCGAAGCATGACATGCCAATGGAGGTGTTGCGCTTCCCGTAGACCGTCGAGATCCGCGTCGCGAGCAGCATGCCGAATATCGCAGCGATGACCGAGGGTATGGAAAGCGTACCGAGCTGGTCGGCGTTCAACTCCCAGAAGAAAGTGTAGATGTACACCTGGAGCGCAGAGGCCACGTAGCTTGCGAGGCCGCCGAACATGCCTGCACCCAGCAGCGGCATCACGCCCCGATTACCGAGCGTGTCCCTGGCCTCACGCAATGTGTGCGCGAGGTTGAACGGCTTGCCTGTCGGTGCGGGTGGCGCAACCGGGTTACGCATGACGTAGCGTTGCGTCCCGAGCGCCGCGATGATGATCGCGACGAACATGAACGCACCGCACGCGTAGCTGTACGGCACGTATCCGGCGGGATTCAACTGCCCGACCGGATAGGCCGCAGTCGGCTGCATGAATATCTTGAGCGCGATGAGGCCGATCAACACGGTCGAGCCATAGGCAAAGAAGAATCGATAGCTGATGAGCGAGGTGCGACCATTGTAATCAGGAGTAAGCTCAGGAATGAGCGCCGCGCTCGGCACTTCATACATCGAGATGAACGTGCGCACCATCACGGTGATGGCGATCAAATAGACGATCGTCTGCGCTTGCGACAACCCGGTAGGCGGATTCCACAGCATCACGTATGCGACTGCGACCGGCAACGCCGAGAAATACATGAAGGGATGACGGCGACCGAAGCGGGAACGCCAGTGATCGGAAACGTGGCCAATGATGGGGTCGAGCAGCGCATCCACGATCAATGCACCTGCAAGCGCGTTTCCGACCCAACTGGCCGGCAGGCCCAGCACCTGGTTGTAGTACAGCAGCAGGAATGCGCCAAAGCCATGGTCTTTGATGCCATAGGCGACAGCGCCAATGCCGAACGACAGCTTGTGCCAGAAGGTCAACGGAGGCTGAGTGCTTGCCGCTTGTGTCATCCTTCGCTCCAATCTGCTCGCCAGACGGCTGGCGTGTGGCCGCGCATCAAGCGCGGCGTTCAGTTATCAAGCGTGGGAGAGACAGCACGGCTTTCTGGTCGCGAATCGCACCCAGGAGCCCGGTTCTGGGAACTGCCTTGAGATTCAGCAGCCGTCGATTCAGGGCAGGAGCACGACCTTGCCGCGCGAGTGTTGCTTATCGAGCAATTCGAATGCGGTGTTGATCTCTGCCAGCTTGTAGACGTGTGAAGGGTCCATCAGCGGCTCTTTGAGGAGCCATTCGTCCAGAAAGCGACGCGAGTCCTTCTGATCTTGTGTGCCTTCCAATGTGAGAACAGAGCACGAACGCAGCGTGATAGACCTGAAGATGAACGAATAAGGATCGATCGTTCCCGCGCCGGCTGCGCAGCCGATCAGCACCCAGCGTCCGGTAATCGTCTTGATGATCTGTGGATCGATGGCGAGCGTACTGCCGCCGACACCATTGAAGACCACATCCACGCCGCGGTTGTCCGTGAGCTTCTTCACCGCTTCCATGTAATCGGTCTTGCGATAGTTGATGAGATGGTCTGCGCCCATCTCTTTGCAGAACTCGAGTTTCTCGTCGGTGCTGGCAAGCGCGATCACGGTGACGTTGTTGCGCCTGGCGATCTGGGTGAGCATGGTGCCCACGCCACCGGCGCCGCCGTGAACCAGAATTGTTTCGCCTGGCTGCACTTTGCCGAAAGTGTTGTAGTGCAGATAGGCGACAGGCAGATTGATGATGTAGACCAGGGCCTGCTGAAAACTGCAGCGATCCGGGATCCGGCGCAAAGTGTTCGCCGGCACAGATGCATATTCAGCATAACCGCCATGCGTGAACGTGCCGACGACGCGCTGACCGACTTTGAACTCGGTAACTTCCGAGCCGAGCTTTTCAACAGTGCCCGCGACTTCCCATCCGGGGGTGTATGGAAAAGGAATGCTCGAGGGGCCGTGCCAGCCGCGCTTGTCGAGCACATCGGAGAAAATGATCCCCGCAGCTTCAACCTTGATCAGTACTTCGCGCGCCTTGGGTGAAGGCTTCTCGACTTCGCGGATTTCGAACCTGCTGTTCGGACCATACTCGTTGATAAGCGCAGCTTTCATCATGTGCCCTTTGCGGATAGGAAGTTCAATCCGCCCCCGTAGCCAGATCCAGTTCGTGTAACCAGCCTCGGGGCTTCGGGGATCAGGGTTCACGTCGTTTGAATATCCCCGAACCACCGGCGCCGTTGAGCACTGACTCGACCAACGTGTTCCAGCCCGGCAGGCGATGACGCGGCGCTCGCTGGTGACGATTCAACAACATGACATCGCAGGGGCCGCGGACACGCATGATCACCTGCGCCGTGCGGAAGTTGCATGATCGGTATTCATTCTTTGAATGCTTGAAATTCATTCCCGTATGCGACGGCGTCCCTAAGATGCTCCCGATACCCGTTGATCGCGCACCAAGCGATCAACGAACAACTCGGAAACCGGCGACAAAAAGCTGGTACAGCAATGGGGGGCACTCGATGAACGTAAAGAATTTGAGAATGTGTGTATGTGGCGTCCTTGCCGCGGCGGCAAGTGGAACAGTGTTCGGCGCTGACAGTGGCAAAACCGTAACGCTGGAGGAAGTCGTCGTCACGGCGCAGAAGCGCGCAGAGAACGTGCAGGACATTCCGATCGCGATTACGGCCCTCACTGCCGATTTGCGCGACAAGCTCGGCATGATCACGACGCAGGATCTTACCGACTACGTACCCGGACTCACCTACTCATTGTCGCTGGACCGTGCGTTCGTTCGTGGCGTCGGCCGCCTGACCAATCAGGTGGGTTCCGATCCCGGCGTGGCCGTGTACAACGACGGCGTCTACACCAACAGCACGTACGCGGCAGCTACCAACCCGATCTTCCTGGAACGCACGGAAGTGCTGCGTGGACCGCAGGGCACGCTGTACGGCAGGAATGCCATTGGCGGCACGATC
>CAZBKC010000002.1:33009-42872 GCA_964492345.1 uncultured Steroidobacter sp.
CATTTCGAAGCGCCCCACCAAGGAGTTCGACGGGGAAGTGCGCGCCATGGGCGGCAGCTATGACCGCTACAGCGGAGCCATTCGCTTGTCGGGTCCGCTGGGAACCGAGCGGCTACGCTATCTGGTGGGCTACCAGCAGCTGGATCAGAACGAGGGCTATTTCAAGAACGCGAATGGTGGACACGACGAGGGCGGCGTGACCTCAGAAGGTCTGTGGACCGCCCAACTGGCCTTCGACATCACGGACAATATGGACATCTGGGCCAAGTGGGGAGGTTCCTGGTACACCCAGTATCGTCGTACCGTCGTTGTCCCAATCCCGTTCAATACGACCACTGCCGGAACCGGCCTGTACATCAATCCCCTCTACAGCGGCGCCGGCGCATCGCCGGCCTATACGGAAGTCAATCTGGCCGCTCCCCCGACCAACGATCTCTGGCACTTCAGAACCAACACGCCGTTCAAGGCGGACCTGACCGACAGCCAGGGGGGCGCCCTGGAATTCAACTGGCGCATGGGCTGGGCAGACCTGAAGTACATCGGTGGCTACGTGCAGTACAACTACGAGCAGAATACCGACAGCGAAGGCGCGGACCGTGGCCCCTGGACGTATACGGACCCCGCAGGAACAGCCAGCTTCCGCATGCCTGGCTCGTTCCTTGCTCAGTACATCGAAGACAAGCGCTGGATGAGCCACGAGATCAACTTGTCGTCCCCCGGCGATCAGCGGGTTCAGTGGATCGGCGGGCTGTACTACTTCAAAGAGGACGACTGGCAAGTGTGGGCCAATACCCGTGCGAATCTTGATCAGGGTCCGTATGGCCGCATCAATGCGGACGGCTCGATCGGGCCAAACCCGTTTCTCAATCCAGTGCTGAATCCGTTCAACAGTCCGACCGTGGCGTCGAATCCCGTTCAGGGGCGCGCGAATCCCAGCGGAGCCGCCATCTGGATGTATAACGACATAGAGACCATTTCAAAGGGTGCCTTCCTGCAGATCGATACCCACGTCACTGACGCCTGGACGCTGACTACGGGGGTACGCTGGAACTCGGACGAGAAAGCTGGCTACGAGACAGCCCGATACGTCGGCTTCAGGCCGGATACCTACAGCGCGTTCATCGGTTACCAGGGCGCCGATTTCAGTCCCCTCGGATCTTGCGCTGTCATGGCGCAGTACGATGTTGGATGCAGCGCGAATCAGAACAGCCGTCAGCTCGAGGTTGAGTTTGAGGAGTACTCGGGCACCGTCGGTGTCCAGTGGCAGCCGTCATCGGACAACTTGCTGTACCTTCGCTGGAGCAAGGGTTACAAGGCCGGCGGCTTCCTCTTGGGATCCAACGTGGCGCTCGATCAGTACGTGAAGCCGGAATATCTGTACGCTTGGGAGGGTGGCTGGAAGACGACGTTCGGCGGTCGCCTGCAGGTCAACACCTCGGTATTCAACTACGACTACCGCAACCAGCAGGTCAACTTGTGGGTTCTGAATCCAGACACGAACGTTTTGACCCAGCGTCCCGTCGGCATCGAGAAGCTTTCTCAGTTGGGCGCCGAGGTGGAATTGAACTGGGCTGCGACCGATGCATTGTCCATCAATGCCACCTATGGCTATCTGGACGGGGAGATCGACCATCACTCGGCGTTGGTCGAAAATCCCGTCACAGGGGTAGCTGTCCCTCTCGACGGCGGGCCGATCATCATGGCTCCCCCAAACAAGGCACTCCTGAATATCTCGTACCGGTTCGATATCGCCGGCGGTACGCTGGTCCCTTCGATCAGCGGCATGTACCGCGACGTGACGTACGGGTGGATGTTCCGTGAGTCGGTCTACCGTTCACCCGCTTATATGACGGGGAACGCGCGGTTGATCTGGACCGGTGCGAACAATCGCTACTCTGTCACTGGATGGGTGCAAAACGTCACCGATGAGCGCGTGAACGAGTACGCGACCTATGGGGAAGATACTGCCGGCAATATCTATCCCTATGGAGTCAGGGTTCCGCCGCGCACCTGGGGCGTGGAACTGCAGTACCGTTTCGGCGGGTAGTACTGGGCCGTCCGAATGGTTGATCGCGCACGGAAGCGCACTCTGGGAACGAATGTAGTAGATACGGGGCAGCCATCGGCAATCCGATGGCTGCCCCGCTCGGCAGCTCGCAGTCATGACACTCACTCGCCTCAGCACGGCAGGAAAAAAAAGACACGACGGCGCCGAGAGGCCAACAGGGCCGCTGTCACGGGTGGAAAACCTCTGAACGTTGCAGGCACGCGCACGACGATTGTGCATGTCGCCGCGCTGCCCTCGCGCGTCGAGGAACTCATGTCCAGGAGAAATTCAGTTGAAAGCTGCGCAGTTGAATGACTACGGTCCCGCGGAGAATTTCCGCATCACCGACGTGCCCAAGCCCAAACCCGGGCCAGACGACGTGCTGATTCGCGTTCACTATGCTGGCCTGCGCTGGGGCGACATCATGGGTCGCAACGGCATTCCGGTGCGAGCTGCTCAGCCGCCATTCGTGCCCGGCCAGGAGGCCGCCGGCGTGATCGCCGAGATCGGCGAGCGGGTCACCAACTTCAAGGTAGGCGACCGCGTGGTCGCGCTGCCCGGCGGTGGCGCGTACGCGCAGTATCTTGTTCAGCCGGCTTCCGCGCGCTTGAGCAAAGTGCCCGAGGGCGTGTCGCTCGCAAGCGCGCTCGTCTACAAGGTCAATATGCCCACCGCTCACCTGATCGTGAACGAGTGGGCGAAGGTTCAGGAGGGTGAGTCGGTGCTGGTGCACGCGGCGGCGGGTGGCGTCGGCATGCTGTGCGTCCAGATCCTCAAGCGCAAGTTCAAGAACGTGAATGTGATCGGCCTCGCCGGGTCGGGCGAGAAGTGCCAGAGCGTGCGCGAGAACGGTGCGGATCACGTCATCAACTACAAGACCCACGATTACGTCGAAGAGGTGGAGAAGATCGTGGGCGCCAAGCCGCGCGGCTTCGCGCCAGGCGCGCCGCCGGCCGGCGTGCACGTGGTGCTCAACGGCGTTGCGGGCAGCACGCTGCAGAAAGACCGTCTGGTGATCCGGCCGCTCGGCCGCTGGGTGCTGTTCGGTACGCCGGGCGGCGTCGAGCCGGTCAACCTGTTCGCGAACTCGTACGACTCGATCACGATCATGCCGTTCTCGATGATCCCGTTCATGGTGCACGGTACCCCCCAGTACGTGCGAGCCCAGGCGTTCTGCGACGAGTGGCTGGCCACCGAGAAGTTGATCTCGCCAACCATTCATCCGCTCGAGGACATCGCAGCCGTGCAGCGCGCGATGGAAGAGAGGAAGACCTCGGGCAAGATCGTGTTCGCGGTCGCGCCGGAGTGATCTGAATCCTGCGCGTGGACGTTGGGATGCTGTAGCCGCCTGGGCTTCGGCATTCCTGACGTTGCATAGGACATCTTGTGATTCAAAGAGAACAGTTCGAAATGCTCAGGGGAGCCGCGTGAACACACGAGCTGATACGGCTGGACAAGCGCGTCCCGCGGTTACCTCGAGCACCAAGGCTTTCTACAGCGTCGGATCGATAGCGTTCGGTATCAAGGACAATGCGTTCGCGCAATTTCTCCTGGTGTTCTACAGCCAGGTACTGGGAGTGCCCGCAGGCGCGGTGGGCACCGCGCTCATGATTGCGATGATTGTCGATGCGGTGTCCGATCCAATCATCGGTCATGTCTCCGATCATTGGCGCTCACGGCTGGGGCGGCGTCATCCATTCATGTACTTTGCGGCGATACCGGTCGCAGTGACGTTCTACCTGCTATGGAATCCGCCGCATTGGGCGTCGGATGCCCTGTTCTACTATCTGATCGCGCTCGCCATTCTGGTGCGGACCAGCGTTTCCCTTTACGAGATTCCAAGCTCGGCGCTGCTGCCGGAGTTCACCAGGAACTACGACGAGCGCACCTCGTTTGCTGCCTATCGCTACTACTTCGGCTGGATGGGCAGCATCACGATGCAAGCGCTGATATGGCTCGTCTTCTTCAGCTACGAAGGTGCGCAATTGCAGCGCGACGGCTACGAGCAGTACGGACTGGTCGGCGCGATCTTCATGATCATCGCCATCCTCGTCTCGGCCGCCGGCACGCACCGGCACATTCCCGGTTTCGCGTCGCCGCCGCCGCGGCGAAAGATCTCCGTGCGACAAACTCTAAAGGAGATGTGGGCGACGCTGTCGAATCGCTCGCTGGTGATGGTGCTGATGTCGGCGATGTGCACGGCCGGCGCCAGTTCGATGTCGGTGGCCTTGAGCGTCTACTTCATGACGTTCTTCTGGGAATTCACCCGAGCGCAAATCATCTCGTTCGTCGTGGGCAGTTTCTTCGCTGCATCCCTCGCCAGCTTCTTCGCGCCGAGGATCGCGCAGCGTTATGGCAAGAGGAACACGGCGTTCGGAATGTTCGCGATCAACACCGTCATCATCGTCACACCCTATCTGCTGCGCAGCGCTGGTCTGTTCCCGCAGAACGGCACGACGCTGCTCTTCGGAACCATGTTCGTGTTCGGCTTGTGCGAAGTTCTGGTTCGCTCGATGGGCATGATCAGCACGATTTCGATGGTCGCGGACTGCGTCGAAGACAGCCAGCTTCGCACCGGCCGACGCTCGGAAGGCCTGGTGTTCTCGGTCATGCCCTTCGTCCAGAAATTCTCGAGCGGCATCGGGGCGTTCATGGCCGGGCAGGTTCTGGTGTTCATCTCCTTCCCGATGGGCGCCAGAGTGGACGAGGTCAGCAGCGAAACGCTGTTCAAGCTCGCGATCACCTTCGTCAGCGTGATCGTGGTGATCAAACTGATCGGTCTGGTGTTCGTGTCGAAGTATGAAATCACGCGCGAGTCGCACGCCGCCAATGTCGCCAGGCTGGAAGCCGCGGAGTCACAGCCGGCGGCCGCGGCGCCGAGTGCGAAATGAGCTGTTGCTCTTCCTCGTCCCGCTTGCGGGGGAGGGCGGGGAGGGGCTGGGAGTACAGAAGCCGCTGCGTTCGAATCAGTGTCATTGATCGACTGGAGTAATTGCCGATGAAAATGCACGCCTATGTAGTGGGTGTGGGCATGACACGGTTTGGGAAACACCTGGACCGCGGTTTGAAGTCGATTGGCGCGGAGGCCGTGCAGGCGGCGCTCGACGATGCAGGCGTGCAAGCCGCCGACATCCAGGCCGCGTGGGTGGGGAATGCGGCCGCCGGCGTCGTGACCGGACAGGAGTCCATTCGCGGTCAGGTGATGTTGCGCGGCATGGGCATCGGGCGTATTCCCGTCGTGAATGTCGAAAACGCCTGCGCCAGCGCTTCGACCGCATTCAATCAAGCGTGTGCCATGGTGAGCGCCGGGTTGTACGACATCGTGCTGGCCGTCGGCATGGAGAAGCTCTATCACGAGGACAAGAAGCGGAGCTTCGCCGCCTTCACCGGCGCGGTGGACGTCGAGCGGCTCGACGAGATCAAAGCCAGGCTCAGACAGCGCGCCGAGGCGAGTGGTGCGACCGCGACGGCCAATGAGGGCGCGGGCGAGAAACGTTCCATGTTCATGGACATTTACGCGGCCTCGGCCCGCGCGCACATGAAGCGCTACGGCACGACCGCGCGACAATTCGCTGCAGCCTCGGCCAAGAACTCCTTTCACGGCAGCCTGAACGCACGGTCGCAGTTCAATGATGTGCTCACGGTGGACGACGTACTGGCTGCACCGATGATTGCCGAGCCTTTGACGCGGCCGATGTGCTCGCCGATCGGCGATGGCGCCGCTGCCGTCGTGATCGCAAGTGAACGCAAATGCCGGGAGTTGGCGCTGCGGAACCAGGCCGTCAGAGTGCTGTCGAGTTCGCTGCACTCGGGATGGGATCGCGACGGCGAAGCCGAGTCGCTGACGCATTTCACGTCGCACGAAGCTTACGAGGAAGCAGGCATTGGCCCGAACGATCTGAACGTCGTGGAACTGCATGATGCCTCGGCGCCTGCCGAACTCATTGCATACGAAGGTCTGGGGCTGTGCGCGGCCGGCACGAGCGGCGAGCTGATCGAAACCGGTGCGACGAAGTTGGGCGGCCGGGTGCCCGTCAACACCTCCGGTGGATTGCTGCGCAAAGGCCACCCGATCGGCGCCACTGGCGTTGCGCAAATCGTCGAGCTGACGGAGCAGCTGCAAGGGCGCTCTGGCAAGCGCCAGGTCGCCAATGCGCGATTCGCGCTCGCTCACAACGGCGGCGGCTCGATCGGGCCGGATGCTGCAGCGATGGTCGTTACGGTGTTGGCAAAAGCATAGATCACGAAGACCGTTCGCAAGCTCTTGGTCAGATGAGTCAATCCAATCCACAAACGCTGTGCGAGTTGATCGCTACCCGGGCCGAGCGGGTGCCTGATCGCGTCGCGGTCATCTTCGAGAACGTCGGTGTGAGAGCGGATGAAGCTCGCGACTACCAGACGCTCTGGCAGAACGCCTGCCGCATCGCCGCCGGGTTGCGCGCTGCCGGCATGGGGTATGGCGAACGGTTCGGGCTCATCATGCGCAATCATCCGGAATTCATCGAGGCGATGGTTGCCGCTTCGATCACGGGTTGCGTGTTCGTGCCGATCGATCCGCGCACCATGGGCGCCAAGCTTGCGTTCACGCTGCGTCACTCGCGCTGCCGCGGCGTTCTCTGCGCCGACTATGTGCTGGCGAACATCGCGGCGATTCAGAATCAGCTGCCGGATCTCGAATGGATGAGCGTGCTGGAATCACGCGAAGAAGGAGCGTCGCTGCCGACGCGCGATGTTCCCAATGCCCGGCCGCTATCGGAATGGCTGGACGTGCCCGCCGTCTCCGTCGATGCGAGCCTCAAGTCGCCCACCGATCCCCTGCAGATCATCTACACGTCGGGAACAACGGGCGATCCGAAAGGCGTCGTCTTTCCCAATCAGCGTTTCGGCGCGGCGGCGGGCTATCACTCGTTGTTCACGCTGCGGCCCACCGATCGTCTCTACACCGGCCTGTCGCTGACGCACGGCAACGCGCAACTCCTTACGTTGGCGCCGGCACTGGGGTTGGGTGTGCCGACGGTGTTCAGCCGCCGGTTCTCCAAGACTCGGCTCTGGGACATCTGCCGCAAGTACGAGTGCACCGTTTTCAATCTGCTCGGCGGCATGGCGACGGCGATCTACAGCGAGCCCGTGCGACCGAACGATGCCGACAATCCGGTTCGCATGGTCATCAGCGCCGGCATGCCGCGCGCGATCTGGGCGGAGTTCGAGCGGCGCTTCAATCTGCAGATTCTGGAAATGTACGGCGCGATCGAAGGTGGCTTTGCCCACAAACCGATCGGCCAAGGCCCCGTCGGCAGTTTCGGCAAGGCGCCGGCGTCGCTCGACATGCGCATCGTCGACGAGCAGGGTAATGATTGCCCGCCGCACGCGTCGGGCGAGCTCATTAGCCGGCCGCGTGAAGGCATCGCGCGGGTCGAATACTTCGACAATCCGCAGGCGTCGGCGGCGAAGACCGCAGGCGGCTGGCTGCGCAGCGGCGACATCTGTCATCGCGACGAGCAGGGCTGGTTGTTCTTCGATTACCGCAAGGGCGGCAGTATTCGGCACAACGGCGATTTCGTGAACCCGGGCTTCGTGGAAAAGGTGCTGGCGGAGCATCCCGCGATCGCTGATGTGTTCGTCTATGGCGTGCCGGCGGCCTCCGGTGCGCCGGGCGAGCGCGACGTCGTCGCCGCGATCGTGCCGGTGAATCGCGATACCTTCGATCCGCGCTCGGTATTCGCCCAATGCCGTCGCGAGATCGAAGCCAATTTCGTTCCCTCGTACCTGCAAGTCGTGGCCGAAATTCCCAAGACGGCTTCGGAGAAGCCCCAGGAGAGATTCCTGCTGGAACGTTTTGCGCCGAACGGGCCCGGTATTTACACAGAGTGAAACAGGCGCGCACCGCTGAACGGTGTGCCCATCGGAGAATCAGCCATGCGACTCGTCACCTTCGTCTCTGCTGCCGATAGACGCTCGCGCATCGGAGCCTTCGTCGACAACGATCAAGCCATCGTGGATCTGACCGCGTTACATGCGTCGATGCTGGAATTCATCCGGGCGGGCGATGCCGCGCTCGACCAGGCGCGCGAAGCGGTGAAGAAGCGTGCCAGCGTGGTTGCAGCTCAAGGCGTCACGTTGCTGGCGCCGCTTCCCAATCCGCCGCTGATGCGCGACTGGGGAACGATGCAGGAGCACGCCATGTTCTTCGTGCGTAGAGCGGCCTGTGCGCGAGTCGCGAACGAGCCGGATCCGGAAGCGGCGTATCAGAAACTCGTTGCCGACGGCCAGGTGGCGCTGCCGAAAAACTACTTCACGCGCCCGCGCTTCTATACCTGCAATCCGCTCAACCTCATCGGTCATGAAGCGACGTTGCTCTGGCCCAACTTCAGCAGTTCACTCGACTATGAATTGGAACTGGGCCTGGTCATCGGCAAGACCGGCAAGGATATTCCCGAAGATCAGGCGCGGTCGCACATGTTCGGGTTGACTCTGTTCAACGATTTCACGGCGCGCGATGTGCAAGCGGAAGAGAACTCGGCAGCCGGGAAGAGCAAGGATTTCGAAGGCTCGTATTCTTTGGGTCCCTGCATCGCGACGATCGACGAGATCCCCGACGTCTACGACATTGCCGTGCGCTCGCGCCGCAACGGCGAGCAACAAACCGAATCCAGCACCAGCACGATGAAAATCAAGTTCGAGCGCTTGATCTCCTACATCAGCCAGGGTTGTACGCTGCATGCGGGAGAGATTTTTGGCACCGGGACTTTCGAGAACGGCTGCGGTACGGAGAAGGGATGGCTGTTGAATGAAGGCGATGTGATCGAACTGGAAGCTGACGGTATCGGTACGCTGCGCAATACGATTGGCTCGCGTAACGCGGCAGGTTGAAGCTGTCGCTAGTCGACGAACGCTACGGCGCGCGCCGGAGCGGCGCTGCAGCGCGCCAGACTCAAGGGGAAAAACCCGACCTTGAACCCATGCGTCGGCAGCAACTTCAGATTGTGCAGCTGTTGAATGATGAAGACTTCTGCATCGCGCCCGGCGAAATGTCCGTCCCAGATCTGCGACCGATCGCCTGTTTCCGCAAAAATCCGCTTCATCACGGGAAACGGCCGATCCCAGCCGAGCGCGTCCGTGCCGAGAATTTTAGCGCCTGTCGAGGCCAGGAACAGCGTGCCTTCGCGCGTCATGCCCGGGTAGTTGAAATAGCCGGGTGTCCCCAGGGGATGATCTTCCTGGCCCGTGCGGAGCATGAGCGCGCATCCCTTCGTGATCTTTCCCGGATTGGCCGCGATCGCGCTTTGCAACGCTTGCAGCGAAATTCCCTCGCCGCTCTCGACCATTCCACGCACGTCGAGCACGAGCCCATCGGCGAACAGCTCCTCGAGCGCAATGTCAGAAATCGTTCGTGCGGGCTTGCCTTCGCACATCGAGCCGTAATGGAGTGGCGCGTCGACGTGCGTTCCCATGTGCGTGCCGATGCGCAGAACCTCTGCGCCCCAGCCCTCGCCCAGCGGCAGATCCTCAGGCTTGCAGCCGAAGAAGCCGCACATCGCGGTGACGCCCTCGACCTTGGGGCGGTGGTATTCGATCTCGGGCACTATCACGCCGGCGTTCGCGCGGCGCTCGGGCGGCAATTTTTCGATGTCGTTCGGATCCAGTGGACGCGTGATATCGATAAGACGCATATGCCCTCGTTGATCGGTGTTTACCCAAGTGCATCGAATGCCAGTCTTCGATTGAAGACGGCGGGCCTGGGTCAGTCCGCGTCGTCGATTGATCAGAAGATCTCGAACAATCCCGCACCACCCATGCCGCCGCCGATACACATGGT
>CAZBKC010000003.1:0-36105 GCA_964492345.1 uncultured Steroidobacter sp.
GGGCGGAGGCGGCGGCGATGGCGGCGGCGCCCCCCCGCCACAGGCAAATCCTCCACTTGTTACAGGCGCGAATGCTGCACCGACGATCCAAGGTCAGCCCGGTGGTGCAGTTGTTGCGGGCGAGTCCTACAGCTTCCAGGCGGCCGCCAGTGATTTGAACGGGGACACGTTGACGTTCAGTGCCGCCAATCTCCCCTCGTGGATGTCCTTGAACACCAGCACTGGAAGGTTGACCGGAACTCCAGGCGCCGCGGATGTGGGTGTTTACGAGAGGATCCTGATCTCCGTGTCGGACGGACAGGCCACCGCTTCTCTCGCCGCGTTCACGATTACGGTGTCGGCCGTCGGGGCGGGTAGCGCAACTCTCTCCTGGGTGCCGCCAACGCAGAACACCGATGGATCGAATCTCACTGATTTCGCTGGCGTGAGCATCAGGTACGGGCGATCGGCGACCGAACTCACCCAATCGGTTTACATCGCCAACCCTTCGATCAGCATGTACGTTCTTGAGAATCTGAGTTCGGGCGCGTGGTTCTTCGCCGTTGTTGCCATGAACAGCGCGGGAGTGGAGAGCGGGCTGTCCAACGTGGCCAGCAAGACGATTGCGTAATCGATCAGGATTTTTCGACTTGAAGCTGGCAGTAGTTCTCCAGCCCAAGACGCTTGATCAGGTCGAGCTGTGTTTCGAGCCAGTCAATGTGCTCTTCTTCTGATTCCAGAATCCGTTCGAAAATCTCGCGAGTGACGTAGTCGCTCGACTTCTCGCAATCGGCGATCGCCGCGCGCAGGTCCGGATGAGCCTGCATTTCCAGCTTCAGATCGCATTCAAGTGCTTCCTGCACGCTCTCGCCGATAAGCAGCTTGCCAAGATCCTGCAGATTGGGCAGGCCATCGAGAAACAGAATCCGCTCGATGAGCTTGTCGGCATGCTTCATTTCGTCGATCGATTCCTCCCGCGAATGGTGGCCCAGTTTCTTGAGACCCCAGTTGTCGAACATGCGGGAGTGCAGGAAGTACTGGTTGATGGCGGTCAACTCGTTCTTGAGGACCGCATTCAGGTGCGTGAGGATGGTTGTATTGCCCTGCATGACGAAGCTCCGGCGATCGGCGAAAACGTGAACGAGGCCGGATCTTCGCCGAGCAGCCTCTGCGAGGCAATGCAGGGAACAGAAAAAACTTCAGGATTTACCTAGGGATAGGAATCGAAGGGCTAATGCAAATCAGTCAGGCCGCAGCAGGTGTAGCGCTCGTCGCTACCTGACGCGTAATGATTTCCTGCGCAGTGTCTTCACAGCGACCGCAGCAGCTCGCTACTGGCAGGTGGCACTGAACTTCGGACAACGAGCCGGCGCCGCGGTCCACGACTTCGCGGATCTGACGATCACTGATGCCATTACAAAGACAGACGTACATGGAGCGAGAGCTCTCGAGGAATGCCTTGACGGATGGAATCTAAATAGAAATGCGAATGATTGTCAATTGGGTAGGCCCTTGTCTGCAATTGGCTTCACTTTGGCGACAGGTCATGTGAATCTCTTCACCGCGGCTGTGAGGGGGAAGCCACTAAACTCCGGACCGCAAAAACCTCCAGTCCGCTTGCTTGAAATGTCTGCCGGTGGAGCTCCGTAGCAAGCTGCAGTCTGCGTAAGCTGCTGAAATTCTGGAATTGTTTTCCGATGACGGGCCTGACCGCGGGCCTGCCATCCCGGCATCCTGGATATCCGAAGAAGTGGCAATAAGAATCTTTCAGCATTATTGGCAACTCCCCCTGGCCCTTCTTGCAATGGTCGAGGCTTCGCTGTTTTTTCTGGCGCTGGGTGTGGCCGTTCGGCTCGGGCTCGACCCCGCACTGCCGTCACAAAGTCTGGGAGAGCCCGAGGTGTGGCCGCGAGAGCTCCTTTTCTCGGCAGTGATGTTCCTGTCGATGACGGCCATGGGCCTGTACAACGCCCGGCAACGCTCTCGCCTGATCGGCCTGCTGGCGCGAGTAGGCGCAAGTGTCCTGGGTGGCGTTCTGTTGATAGCCGTCATGTTCTACCTGTTCCCCAGCCTGCAGGTGGGCCCGGCCGCATTGTTGACGGCTGCGCTCCTTGCTTTCGTCAGTTCGGCTCTGGCGCGCATTGTTTTCGACCGCGTTGCGGACGAGGACATCTTCAGGCGGCGGGTGCTGATCTATGGTGCCGGCAAGCGGGCGAAAAGCATTGCGTGGTTGCGTCGTCGCTCAGATCTGCGCGGGTTCATACCGGTGGGCTATGTCGCTGCAGACGGTGACGATCCCAATGGGGTTTCGGATGACTCACGGATCAAATCGACTGAGTCGCTGTTGCAGATCTGCCGCCGCCTGGAAATCGACGAGATCGTGGTTGCGATGGACGATCGACGACGCCAGTTCCCGATGGAGGAACTCCTGGAATGCCGGTTGGAGGGCCTCGAGATCGTCGAACTCGTCACGTTCCTGGAACGCGAAACCGGCAAGGTGAGACTCGATGTGCTCAACCCGAGCTGGATGATCTTCTCGGAGGGTTTTCGACAAGGGCGTTTCCACAGCTCGCTCGAGCGGGCTTTCGACGTGGTCGCAAGCTTCATTCTGCTTGTCGTTGCGTTGCCCCTGATGTTGCTTACGGCACTCGCCATCAAGATCTCGGAAGGCCCGCGCGCAAGCATCTTCTATCGTCAGGTGCGCGTCGGCCAGTATGGCCGCGTATTCAGATTGATGAAGTTCCGCAGCATGCGCGAAGACGCAGAGTGCGAAGGCAAGGCGCAGTGGGCGCAGAGGAATGACAGCCGCGTTACCCGGGTGGGCGCGTTTATCCGCATGACGCGCATCGACGAGCTTCCGCAGATTCTCAACGTGCTGCGCGGCGAGATGAGTTTTGTCGGTCCACGCCCGGAGCGACCGGAATTCGTGGAGCAGCTGAACGAACGGATTCCCTACTATCGCGAGCGGCATTCGATCAAGCCCGGCATCACCGGCTGGGCGCAGCTGTGCTACCCGTATGGATCGTCAGAGCAGGATGCAGCGGAGAAACTTCAGTACGACCTGTTCTATGTGAAGAATCACTCCTTGCTGTTCTATCTGGCCATCATTCTGCAGACTGTAGAAGTCGTCGTATGGGGCAAGGGTGCGCGTTGATCCAGTACCCCACCGCTAGTACGGGAACGATCCGATGAGCGCGGTGGGCTTTGCGGGTTACGGCGCAGCGGGACTGAGCTTCCTGTTTCTCACTGGATTGCTGGTCGTCAGCTGGCACGGCCGCAGGATCGGGGTCCGCGTCATCGCTGCGACCGGTGCCACGGCCCTGTGGGCTTTCGTGCTCTGTGCCGAAAGTCGCCTCACGCACATGCCGCTGTTACTCATCTATCTCGCGGAGATCGTGCGTGACATCGGTTGGTTGCTCGTATTGACCGAACTGGCGCGCACTACTGCGCCGCGCATTCTGATCACGGGCACTCACGTACTATGGATCGGCGTTCTCATCGTCGGAGTGGCGGCCCCGTTGTTGCCGGCGATGGGAGTCACCATCGACAACCCGGCGCTGCTGATGTCGAGAGCGGGTCTGGCGCTCGCCTTGTGCGGTCTGGTGCTTCTGGAACAGGTCTACCGCAATTCGAGTCACTCCGGACGTGCGTCGCTGCGTTACCTGGTCGCAGGCGTCGGTGGAATCCTCGTCTACGACCTGTTTCTGTACTCCCAGGCTGAACTCATTCATGGCATTTCGGCGAATGCGTGGGAGAGCCGCGGGATAGTGGTAACGCTGGCAGCGCCGCTGATTGCGCTGGCTGTCAGGCGCAATCCGCAATGGTCGCTCGACATCTTCGTGTCTCGTCAGGTCGTCTTCTATACGACGACATTTGTCGCGGTCGGCATCTACCTCATCGTCATGGCGCTCGCCGGTTACGTCATCCGTGATCGCGGCGGCACCTGGGGCAACGTGGGGCAGATCGTGTTCTTCGCCGGCGCTGCCTTCGTGCTGATCACGTTGCTGACGTCGGGCAGCCTGCGGCGGCAGCTCTCCGTTTTCATCAACAAGCATTTCTACAGCAACAAGTACGACTATCGCATCGAGTGGCTGCGCTTCATCCAGACTCTTTCGTCGCCGGGCGATGGCGATATGCGTCGTACGGCGATCCGCTCTGTCGCGCAGATCCTCGACAGTCCCGGCGGCATCCTGTTCATCAGTGACGAGCGTGTCCGCCGGATGGTTCCCGTCGCAGCGTGGCCGATGCCGTTGGAGAACATCGCGGGGATAACTGAAATACCGGATGAAAGCGATCTGGTCCAGTTCGTCCGCAAGAGTCAGTGGATCATCGATATCGCCGAGTATCGGCGTACGCCCGATGTCTACCAGAACATCGAACTGCCGTCATGGCTGCAGCAGAACCCCAGCGTGAGAATCATCTCGCCGTTGCTGGAGCTGGATCGGTTGTTCGGCTTTTTCATGCTCTACGATCCGCCGCCGCCATTCAATCTGACATACGAAGATCGCGACCTGCTGAAAACAGTTGGCCGACACGTGGCAACCCAGCTGGCACAGCACGACGCTGATCGTCGCCTTGCCGAGAGCCGCCAGTTTGAGGCTTACAACCGCCTGACGGCTTTCATGATGCATGACCTCAAGAATTCGGTGGCACAGCTGCAGCTGATCGTAGCCAATGCGCAGCGTCACAAGCACAACCCCGATTTCATCGACGATGCGATCGAGACAATCGACAATACCGTCGATCGCATGACCCGACTCATCGAGCAGCTGCGGCAATCGGCGACTACTTCCAGGTTGAGCACGATCCGGCTGGACGATCTGGTACGAAACACGGCCGACCGATGCAGTTTGCGGAGTCCCGCGCCAGCGCTGGAAGTCGGGGAGGGTGCGATCTACGTACAGGCGGATCTGCAACGGCTGACGGCCGTGATCGAGCATGTGATTCGCAATGCACAGGATGCGGCGCCGGCCGGAGCGGTACAGCTGAATCTGTCCACCGATGCCGAGCGCGCCCTGCTGGTCGTCAGCGATACCGGTCCCGGGATGGACGCTGAATTCATCCGTGAGCGGCTGTTCCGGCCGTTCGACAGCACCAAGGGGTCCAGGGGCATGGGAATCGGGGCCTATCAAACGCGGGAATATGTGCAGATGCTGGGCGGAGCCGTGGAAGTGCAAAGCAAGCCCGGTCATGGCACGGCGTTTTCGATTACTCTCCCCCTGGCGCCAAACCCGACCGCCTCAGCGATGGAAGAGCAGTCGGAAAAATGATCGTTCCAGAAGCGTCTCGAAGCCCTCGCAACCAGTGTCTCAACCTCATGATTCTCTTCCAGGTCCGTCACGGAGCTGCCAGTGAATGACGCCAAGCCCAGATTGTTGATCGTCGAGGACGACGTCGGTCTGCAGCGCCAGTTGAAGTGGTGCTTCGATGACTACGAGGTCCTCATGGCGGCGACACGCGGCGAGGCGATGGCGCAGCTGCGTCGCTTCGAGCCTCCCGTCGTGCTGCAGGACCTCGGCTTGCCACCGGATCCGGAAGGGGTCACCGAAGGCATGGCTACCCTCAAAGAGATCCTGAGGGTCGCACCGCAGACCAAGCTGATCGTTGTGACTGGCAACCACGATCGCGACAACGCCGTGCGTGCGGTATCGCTGGGCGCCTACGACTTTTATCAGAAGCCCGTCGACACCGACGTGCTGCGCCTGATCGTCAGCCGCGCATTCAACATGCACGCGCTCGAAGAGCAGAACAGGCAGTTGCGCGAGGCGCAGTACAACGCGCCGTTCGAAGGGCTCATTGCCAACGACGAAGCGATGCTCAAGGTCTGCCGGATGGTCGAGAAGGTCGCGCCTGCCGACGTGTCGGTGCTGATCCTCGGCGAGAGCGGTACAGGCAAGGAGCTTCTCGCGCGCGCCGTTCACAACCAGAGTACTCGCAGGGAAGGCCGTTTCGTGGCGATCAATTGCGCAGCGATACCGGAGCAGTTGCTGGAGAGCGAACTGTTCGGGCACGAGAAGGGCTCATTCACAGGTGCGGTAAAACAGACGATCGGCAAGGTCGAACTGGCCGACGGCGGCACGCTGTTCCTCGATGAAATCGGCGACATGCCGCTGTCGCTGCAGGCCAAGCTGCTGCGATTCCTGCAGAACCGGATCATCGAGCGCGTCGGCGGCCGGCAGGAGATTACGGTCAATGTGCGTGTCGTGTGCGCGACCAACAAGGACCTGCAGGCGCTCATCAGCCTGCAGCAGTTCCGGCAGGATCTTTTCTTCCGGATCAGCGAAGTGACGGTCAATGTACCGCCGTTGCGCGATCGTCCGGGCGGCACGACCGTCCTTGCGCATTCGCTGCTGCGCAAATTCGGCGGTGTGCACGGACGTCCGAAGCGGGGCTTTACCGAGGAAGCCATCGCTGCGCTTGAGGCCTACGAATGGCCGGGCAATGTTCGCGAGCTGGAGAACAAGGTCAAGACGGCGATGATCATGGCGGAAGGATCGTTGATTACCCCTGAAGACCTCGGATTGCGCGAATCGGTCGACGGCACCCTGCTGTTCAATCTCAAGGAAGTACGGACGCGTGCAGAGCGGCAGGCGATCCGACAGGCATTGACGATCACCGACGGCAACATCTCGAAGACCGCCGAACTGATCGGTGTCAGCCGCCCGACGCTCTATGATCTGATGGAAAAATACGGGATTCGGGCGCCGTAGCGATGCCGGGATCCGGGGTACAGCCAGGGACGCAGGCGACTCAAGGGACTGAGACGAACGGCGTCTGGCGGGCCAGTTTGTCAGCCATCATCGTTCTGACCGCAGCGCTCGTAGCGCTTTTCTGGCCGACCGTTGCGACCCTGCGTTATGCCTGGAGCGATACCGACACCCTCACCTACACGCACGGCTATCTGATTGCCGCCATGTGTGTTTGGCTGCTGGCACGGGCTGGCCGGTCGATCGACGGTCCGATGACGCCGGATTGGCGTCCGGCGGTGTTGCTGGCGGGCCTGAGCTTCTGTTGGCTCCTGTTCTATCGGGCCGGCATCGAACTGCTGCATCAGGCGCTGCTGCCGCTGATGGCGATAGTTGCAGCATGTGCCGCGCTCGGTATCGCGAATGGCCGCAAGCTGAGCTTCGCGTTTGCCTATTTCTACTTTGCCGTGCCCATCTGGAGCGCGGGCAACGAAATCCTGCAGTCGATCACCGTGTTTGCGGTCCGGATCCTGCTGAAGATCACGGCCATCCCGGCCTACGTGACCGGGAACCTAGTGCACATCCCGTCCGGCGCTTTCGAGATTGCCGGGGGGTGCAGCGGCGTGCACTTCTTCATCGTGGCGTTGGCCATCGCCGCGATCTTCGGCGAGATCCACCGCGATTCGCCGCGCGTGCGCCTGCAGCAGTTGATGTTGGCCGCGGTACTGGCGATGGTGAGCAACTGGCTGCGCGTTTTCACCATCATCGTTGCAGGTCACCTGACGGACATGCAGCACTTCCTGATTACGGTCGATCACTACTATTTCGGCTGGGTTCTGTTTGTATTCACCATGGCGGCCTTCTTCTGGCTTGCCGGCCGGATGCCGGTACGTACGCTGGAGACCGGAAGTTCTGCGCCGGGAGGGGCACGCGGCCTGTCGTGGGCCGGCGGCGTCTTGCTGGCGATCATGGCCGCGGGCATAGGGCCGGCAGTCAACGTACTCCGGCCCGTGACCGATGCTCTCGTGTCGCACGAGGTTCTGCCTGCCGCGACGGATCGATGGCGCGCATCGTTGAGCCTCCCGGACACATGGCATCCCGTCTATCCCGGCGCCGATCGCGCGGAGTTCAAGGAATACCAGTCGAACGGGCGGGTCGCGACGGCATTCGTTGCCCAGTACTTGCGGCAGCATCAGGGGAAGGAACTCGTCGGCTTCGGCAATGCACTGGCCGGCAGCGGGGGGGCCGTTGACGATTGGCGGGTCATTCAAACGGCTCGCGGCGCGATTGCCGTATTCGAAACCGACAGGGCGGGTGTGCGTGCAGTTGTCGCCTACCGTTACATGATCGATGGAGCGCGGGTGACTGGCGATTTCAAGGCGCAGATGGCGTACGCAGTGGCCTCGCTCAACGGACCGGCACTCTCGCAGATCGTTGCCGCACGCGCTCAATGCGGATCCGACTGTGCAACTGCACTTGCCGACGCCTGCGATCTGCTCGATGACATCGACGCGACGATCGCATCGTCCCACCACGATTGAGGCAGAAGGCATGACTGCAGTGTGCAAGCGGCTGTTATGGATCGGGCTGGCCTTGTTCGGCACGGCCATGCTGACGGGCTGCGATGTATTCCTGAGTGCCGATGCCCGCGTCGAAAAAGCGAACGAACGCATCGCGGCTCAGGACTATCGGCGCGCGATGATCGAGCTGAAAAACGCGCTCCAGGATGAGCCGAATCACGTGGCGGCCCGAATCAGGCTCGCTGAGGTCGAGCTGCAGCTCGGAGACGCAGCGAGCGCCGACAAGGATCTGCGCAGAGCGATCGAACTGGGTGCTCCGCCGCAGTCGACGGCGGAACTGATGGCCAGGACCCAGATCTCGCTGGGCAATGCGCGCGGCCTGCTGGTCCAGATCGATTCGGGAGAGCTGGCGCTCCCCGAATCTGCGCGCGCGCTGTATCGAGGCCAGTCTCTGGCGTTGTTGCAGCAGTTCGAGGCAGCACAGAGTTCCTACGCGCAAGTGACGAAGGACGACCCGCGGTGGCTCACGGCGCAGATCGGGATTGCGGAGACGCTGACGGGGCAGGGCAGGAGCGATGAGGCCCTTGCGCTGCTCGATGGACTGCTTGCCGAACATCCCGACACGGCGCTTGCCTGGCTGACGCGCGGAGCCATTCGTGCGAAGCGCGGCGAGTTCGAGGCGGCGGAGCAGGATCTGCAGCATGCCCGCAAGATAGGTGCGGGAAGCCTCACAACGATCCAGCACCTCAACCTCCTGGCTGGAATCGCGGAAGTGCAGTTGTCGCGGGGACTGCCTGACGCAGCCAGGGAAACGCACGCCGGGCTGGTGAAGCTTGCCCCCGATGCCGTCATCACTCGCACCATCGCTGCGCGCATAGCCCTCGCGAAACACGACTACACCACCGCGATCGCCGAACTGCAGCGCGCCCTCGCTGTAGCACCGAATTTCGCTCCGAATCGGTTTCTGCTGGGTGCCGCGTTCCTGGCGCAGGGCAACCTGCGTCAGGCGGAGCAGCATCTGTCGCAAGCGCTGCAACGAGCACCCGAGAACGTCGAGGCGCGCAAGCTGCTGGCGCAAACACGTCTGCGACAGGGCAGGCCGGACCAAGCGATGCAGGTTCTGCTTCCAGTACAGGAGTCGGGGACAGAAGACGCCCAACTGGATGCGCTGCTGGGTCTCGCCCATCTGCAGCAGGGAGAACAGGCGCGAGGCGTTGCGTATCTGGAGCGCGCCGTTGCCGCGCAACCGCAGAACACCAACCTGAGACTCGACCTGGCAGTGGCGTACCTGCGCTCGCAGCAGGCGGAGAAGGCGCTGCAGATGATGTCCACCATCGACCGGTCCAAGGCCGATGTGCAGCACATCGGGCTGCTGATTGCATCGCTTGTCGCTGCCAATGACGTACGGCATGCACGCAGCGAAGTGGATCGCCTGCTGGCGGCCCGGCCACAGGATCCACAGGTATTGAACCTGGCGGCTGTATTCTTCGCGCGCCAGGGTGAGTTCGATCGCGCGCGTGCCAGCTCGCAGCAGGCAATCGATGCGGCGCCGAGCGACGTGGGGCTCCTGCTGGTGCGGGCGCGCATCGAGTCCGACGCCGGTCAGGTCGCAGCGACGCGAACCTGGCTGAAGAAGGCGATCGAACTCGATCCGAAGAGTGCTGCTGCGCACCTCGCACTGGCGGAGCTGGCCGTGCGCGAGGCAGACGCTGATGCAGCCGTCAGGACGCTGGAAGACCTTCGCAGGAACGATCCAACCTCCATCGACGCGCGCGTACGGCTTGCGGGCCTCTATCTGAAGCAGGGGAATGCCAAGGCCGCAGAACCCGTCATCGAAGAACTGGCCGCGCTGGGCAAGGATCGACCGGAGGTTCTGAACGCGCTCGGCCTGCTGTATCTGGACGCGGGGCGATACGACGAGGCGCTCGCGCGATTCCAGGCGGCGACAGCGCTGGATGGAGCCGTCCCGGAGTACTGGCTCAATACCGCGCGTGCACAGATTTCGCTCGGCAACAGCTCGACTGCTCGCGAAGCGCTGGAGCATTCGCTGAGGGCTCAGCCCGGCTGGATACCCGCTGTTGGCGTCCTGGCCATGCTCGACATCAAGGACGGACGGGGCGCGGCCGCAGTGGATCGGGTGGCGCTGCTGAAGTCGCAGAAGCCGAAGGATGCCGCAGTGCTGACCCTGGAAGGCGATGTCTACATGGCACTGCGCGACTATGCCAGGGCGGCAAGCGCCTACGATGTCGCCAATGGCGTGAAGCCCAGCGACCTGCTGGCAATGAAGGCCTACAGGGCGCGCGAACTGGGGAAGCTGCCCAATCCGCTGCAACCCTTGGAGAGTTGGGTCGCCATAAATCCCCATGACAATACCGTGCGGCTGGTGCTGGCGAACGGCTGGCAGCAGGCCGGCGATCGGCGCCGTGCGATCGCTCAATACGAGGCCATCGACCGCAGTGGCACAACGAATGCGGTTGCCCTGAACAATCTGGCCTGGCTCTATCACGAACTGGGCGACGACCGGGCCGAACAGGTCGCCCGGCGTGCCTATGAAGCCGCACCGACGGTTCCGGCCATTGCCGACACCTATGGCTGGATTCTGGTGAAGGCGGGCAAGACAGATCAGGCGCTGGTGCCGCTCAAGCGCGCAGCAGAGGCGGGTGATGATCCTTCGATCGAATACCACTACGCCGTGGCATTGATCGGGTCGGGCTCCGCCGCGGAAGGACGGCAGCGGCTGAACGATCTCCTGAATCGTTCGTCCAATTTCCCCGAAGCCGATCAGGCCCGCAAAATCCTGGGGGCATCGCCCAGAGAATGAGGTGCCGCGTGTCACGGGCAAGGATTTATCGGCTGCGACCAGCGGTTAATGCGAACCGATTCACACGCCTGGCAACAAGTATTCAATGGTATCTGATAGGCTTTCGGCACCCTGAGCGCACTGCGGCACGCCCTCGACCGCACATATTCCGCACGTCGGCAATCCTCTGAATGAACCGCATCACGTTCCTGTTTGCGAGCTTTCTGGCGGTCATGACATCTGTCGCGTGGGCCGCCGCCAGTGGCACCGCGCCCGAGATTGTAGATGCGTCGCCTGTTGCACCCGTCGGCGTTTCGCCAAGCTATATCATCGGTCCCGGCGACACTCTCCAGGTGTTCGTCTGGCGCAATCCTGAGCTGACCACGACGGTACCCGTTAGACCCGACGGCAAGATTTCCACGCCGCTGGTCGAAGACATGGTCGCCGTGGGCAAGACACCTTCCGAGCTGGCACGAGACATCGAGAAGGTGCTGGGGGAGTACGTCCGATCGCCCCAGGTCAACGTCATTGTGACGGACCCGGTCAGCACCTTCAGTCAAGTGAAGGTCATTGGCCAGGTTACCCAACCCCAGGCACTGGCGTATCGGGAAGGGATGACGGTCCTGGATGCGATCCTCGCGGTTGGAGGGCTTGGACCATTCGCGTCGGGCAATCGCGCCAAGATCATCCGCACCGAAGACGGCAAGCAGCGCGAAATCAAGGTCAAGCTGGACAATGTCGTGAACAAGGGGGACCTCGCGACGAACGTCGGGCTGAAACCGGGCGACGTCCTCGTCGTTCCCGAAACCGCCTTCTGACGCAGTGCCATGAGTCAGATTGTCGAGCAGATTGTCGATGAGTTGCGGGGTGCATGGCGTTTCCGCTGGCTCGCCATGGCGGCGGCCTGGCTGGTCTGTCTCGGCGGCTGGCTGTTCGTCTTCGCCATGCCCGACATGTACGAGGCATCAGCCAAGGTGTACGTCGATACGCGGACGGTCCTCAAGCCCCTGCTGGAAAAGCTGACGGTCCAGACAGACGTGGACTCGCAACTCCGGCTCGTGCGTCAGGCGATGCTCGGCCGCCCGCAGCTCGAGCGGGTGGCACGCGAGACCGACCTGGACTTGCGCGCCGAAACACCGGAGCAACGTGCGGCGCTGATAGATCAACTGCGCAGCCGCATCAGCATCGAGGGTGGAGCTTCCAGCAGCCGCGACGGTAGCGGCGGCCTCTATGTCATCTCCTACCAGGACCCGAACCGGGAGAAAAGCATCCAGGTCGTCGAGAAACTGCTGAACAGTTTCGTCGAGGATACGCTCGGCGGCAACAAGGAAGGCTCCGAAACGGCGCAGCGCTTCCTGATGAAGCAGATCGAAGAGTACGAAGCGCGCCTGTCTGAAGCAGAGAATCGCCTCGCGGACTTCAAGAAGAAGAACGTTGGATTGATGCCCGGTGATCAGGCCGGCGACTATTTCTCGCGCTTGCAGAACGAGATCGACGCGACGAAGAAGACCGAGTCGTCGCTGGGTGTGGCGCTCAGTCGTCGTGAGGAATTGCGGCGACAGTTGCGCGGTGAAGTGCCGTTCCTTGCGTCGGGGTCGTCATCGTCCAGCGGTTCCAGAGGCTCCGGTGGCGGCGGCAACGACACAGCGGCTCGAATCCAGGAAACCCAGGCCCGGCTGGATGAATTGCTCCTGCGATTCACCGACAGGCATCCCGACGTGGCCGCTACCCGCCAGACCCTCGAACAACTCGAGCAGCGCCGCGAGGCCGAGATTGCAGCGCTGCGTCGTGGCGATCCTTCAGCCATGGCGGCTGCGGGTGCGGCATCGAATCCGGTGTATCAGAGCATTCAACTGGCGCTCAATCAGGTGGAAGTCGAGATCGCTGCATTGCGTGGCGAAATCGCAGAGCACAATCGCAAGGTCGCTCAACTGCGTTCGTTAGTAGACACCGTGCCACAGGTCGAAGCCGAATATGCTCGCCTGAATCGCGACTATGAAGTGACCCGAGAAGGATATCGCGAGCTGGTCGATCGATTGCAGAAGGCGCGTCTGTCCGAGCGTGCGGATGAAACTGGCGTTGTGAAGTTCGAAGTCGTCGATCCTCCGTCCGCTGCGTTTTCCCCGGTGGCTCCTGACCGCGTGAAGCTGTTGGCCGTGGTGCTCGTCGCCGGCCTCGGCCTGGGCGGCGGTCTTGCCTACTTGCTCCATCAGCTACGTCCGGTATTCAACAACACCCGCTCATTGGCGGAAATCACGGGGCTGCCGGTGCTCGGCGCCGTGAGCATGACGTTCGTAAACAGGAAGCGGCTGGAGAGTCGTCTGCACAAACTCGCGTTCGGCGGAGCGGCAGCAGCGCTCGTCTTCGTGTTCCTGGGCGTGGTGCTTTTTCAGAGTACTGGGGTGCGGCTCATGCAGCGTGTAATAAGCTGAGGAATCGAATGAGCCTCGTCGAACGTGCTCTCAAGAAAATGCAAGCCGCCTCTCGCGGGAGCGCCGACGCGCCCGTAGCGGTAGCGGATCCACCCCATAAGCCGCCGCCACGGGATGAATCCACCGTGTCACGGCTGGCACCTGGCGTGGTGGGTGAGATCGTCGCCGCCGGTGTGAAGCAGCACCGCACCAACAAGATGCTGCTCGTCGACCGACGAGCGCTGCGGTCGGCGGGACTTCTGCCGCCGGAGAATCAGGAGCGCGCGCTGGCCGATCAATACAGGCATATCAAGCGGCCGCTGATCGCCGCCGCAACCGGCCGGGGCGGACAGAAGCTGGAACGAGGCCAGCTGATCATGATGGCAAGCGCAATGCCCGCCGAAGGCAAGACGTTCACAGCGATGAACCTTGCCCTGAGCATGGCGATGGAGAAGGACATCTCGGTGCTGCTCGTGGATGCCGACGTCGCCAAGCCGCACATCAGCCGCACATTCGGCGTAGACGCGGAACCTGGACTTATGGACGTACTGCGTGACCGCAATGTCAGCGTGGAGTCCGTCGTCATTCCAACGGACATTCCCAACCTGAGCGTCCTTCCTGCGGGCATCCGTTCGGAGACGGCCACCGAGTTGTTGGCCAGCCACCGGATGGAAGAGACGGTCAATCACCTCGCTGCCAGCGACCCGGGGCGAGTGGTGTTGATCGATTCTCCGCCGCTGCTGCTGACCAGCGAGGCTCGGGCGTTGGCACATTGGGTCGGGCAGATCGTCGTCGTCATCCGAGCGGGGTTCACTCCCCAGCAGGCGGTGATGGATGCGATCGCCTTCCTCGGCGACGACAAGTCGATCGGACTCGTCCTCAACCAGAGCAACACCGCGACGCCCGGCTACTATTACGGCTACGCGAACAACGCACCAAACGCATGACGCTGTCCGGCTGCGGCTAACAGATCAGATCATGGAGAACACGATGTCGTGCGAACTTCGCAATCTGCGCTTGCGCGCTGCTATTGCGTGGACCATGGCGCTTGCATGCGCCGGGGCAGCTGCTCAGACCGCACCGGTGGCTACCCAGCCTGCTGACCGAAATGGCGAACTCAGCTTCGCCGTGACAGGCGGTGCCAGTTGGTCGGATAACGTGAGACGTGTGCCGACCGATGAGGAAAGCGGCACGATCGGCCGGGCCGGGGTGGAATTCGGCTACCAGCAACAAAGCCGTCGTATCGATACCGACATCGATCTGAACCTCGGCTACGAACACTACTTCGACGATGCTTTCGACGATGATGTCGTGGGCGGTGTCGATGCTAGGTTGAGTCTGGCTATCGTCCCGGAAAGATTCCTGTGGTTTTTTCAGGAGAACTACGGCCAGATCACGTCTGATCCGTTCGCCGCGAGTACACCGGAGAATCGCGAGAACATCAACTACTTCACGACTGGCCCGGATCTCATGTTCAACTTTGGCAGCGCCACTACGGCCAGGTTGTCCGGACGGTACTCGGATGTCCAGTACGAAGTCGCAGACACAGATAACCAGCAGTACGGTGGCTTGTTGTCACTCGCGCGCAGACTGTCCGGAACGGCGACCCTCTCTCTCAATGTCGAAGGCACTCGCTTCGAGTTCGATGATCAGGCTCTGAACACGGACTACGATCGTTACCTTGGCTACCTGCGCTACGAGGTGCAGGGGGCGCGAACCGGCCTCTCCATCGACGCCGGTTACACCAGCATGGACATCGACGGCGAAACACCCGATGGATTGCTCGGCCGCGTGACCGTGTCACGCCGCGTCTCGCCGGCTGCAATACTCGCGTTTAGTCTCGGTCAGCAGTTCTCTGATTCAGGGGATCTGTTTCGGGCAGGCCAGGATATGGGTGGCGTGAGTCTCGACGGCGCGAGCATCGTTGGGACCAGTGACCCGTTCCAAAGCCGCACCGCATCCATCAATTACGATTTCAACCGACACCGCACTACGTTCGGATTCGGTGCGTCTTACGCTAAGGAGTCTTACGAGACATTGTCGCAGCTTGATCGCGAGGTCACGACTTACGAAGCCTATTTCGGGCGGCAGTTGTCCCGAGTCATGGATGTACGCCTTTTCGCTCAGATCGAGCAAGAGAAGTTCGCGACAACGGGCTTCGACGATGACGAGCTGCGTGCCGGAGCCTATCTGAACTGGATACTCGGACGCAGGCTTTCGCTACGGCTGCAATACGACCGCTTCGATCGCGACAGCTCAGACTCGACCACGGACTACACAGAGAACCAGGCGTCAGTATTTCTTATCTGGTCACCCTTGAATCGATCATGACAGGGCTCATGCGGTCGGTAGGAAGCGTGGTGCCATGGATGACCGACCTTCCGCTTGATTCGATCGATGGATTCCGTTTCACGATTGCGGAAAAATGTGCGGCCGACGGGCCTGCCGGCATCGTGAAGCCAGAATAGGCAATCTATGCTCGAATGGATTTTCTGGATCCTGCTGTTGCTGGGCGTCTATCCGTACGTCCTGTACCCGATTATCGTGAACGCGCTCGGAAAGCTTCTGCGCCGGCGCGTCGCGACATCCGATAACTACCTGCCGCGTGTAACCGTCGTGACCGCAGCCTTCAACGAGGCTGCGCACATCGAGGCGACGATCCGCAACAAGCTGCAGCAGGACTATCCAACGGAGCTGCTGGATGTCATCGTCGTGTCGGACGAATCGCTCGATGGCACCGATGAAATCGTCGCGGGAATAGCAGCCGGGAATTCACGTGTGCGCCTGCTGCGCCAGGTGCCGCGGCAGGGCAAGACGTCGGGACTCAATCTCGCAATGCCGCAAGCGCGCGGCGACATCGTGGTGTTCGCAGATGCCAATTCGATCTACCGGCCCGATACGATCCGCCGCCTCGTACGCAATTTCGCCGACCCAAAGGTCGGCTATGCTACCGGTAAGATGGTCTATGTGAATTCCGACGGCTCACTGGTTGGCGATGGATGCAGCGCTTTCATGCGCTATGAGAATGCGCTACGGGCCGCAGAGACCCAGGTCGGAAGCGTCGTCGGTGTCGATGGTGGCGTCGACGCGGTGAGACACATGCTCTATCGACCCATGCGTGCCGATCAATTGCCCGATTTCGTACTACCGCTGACCGTGGTGGAGCAGGGCTATCGCGTCGTATTCGAGCCGGAAGCCAACCTGACAGAGGACACGTTGACGACGGAAGGCTCGGAGTACCGGATGCGAGTTCGAGTGGCGCTGCGCGCGTTATGGGCGCTGTGGGATAAGCGGGGTCTCTTGAATCCCTTCGGTTATAAGCTCTTTGCGTGGCAGCTCTGGTCGCACAAGGTGCTGCGGTACATGAGCTTCCTGCCTTTGGCGGTCGCGATGGTGCTCAACTGGTGGCTGCTGGACGCAGGATCGCTCTATGTCGCGGCCATCGCAGGCCAGATTGCATTTCTGATTCTGGTGGCGACTGCGCTGATTGGTCCGCGTGTGATCGGCCAATCTGCACCGGGACGCTATTGTCTCTATTTTGCGTTGCTCAATTGGGCTTCCGCAGTTGCATTCATACGCTTTTTGCGAGGCCAGAAGCAGGTGCTGTGGCAGCCGCGAGTGGGATGAGGCAGAGCTGACTTTATCCCTACCGCCTGAGGATGCCAAAGCCATCCACGAGGCTGCGGAACCGCTCCGGGGAGCAGGTGCCCGAGAATCTCCCGAGTTCGAAGCGTACGGTGGCCGACACCTTGGAAGGGACGGACAGCACGGCCTGTTCATAGCCCGCCTGACTGACCGCAGCGATCACGTTCGCCGTTGCATCCTGGCGCGTGCCATTCGGGTAAGCGAAGCTCCGGACAGGCGAGCCGAGCTTGGCTTCCAGCAATCGTTTGCTGTTGATGAGTTCACTGGCGAGTTTCTCAGGAGGGAGCAGGGACAGACTGGCGTGGAACTGGGAATGATCGCCAATCTCAAAGCCGGCGCTCCGCAGCTCCCTCAGCTGTTCCCACGTCATCGCTTCGTACGGCGTCATGTCGCCGTCTGAGAGCGCGAGACCCAACGATCGTGCGAGATCCTCGATAGCCGTTGTGCGGACGCACTCCGTAACGAAGACAAGCTGATCTGCCAGCCGATTCCAGGTGAGCTCGCGCTCGTTCTTGTTCGTAAGGTTCACCTGTTGACCCGCCCAGAATCCGCCGAGATCGACAGTGCCCGCCGTGCTGCGGTCAAGCAGCGCGCGGATGTGATCGGGCCAGAGGTAAAGCTTTCGGTCCACGAATCCCGTAGTGACGAAAACGGTAGCACGAAGATCCAGTTCGCGGAGCACAGGATAGGCGATCCGGAAGAAGTCCTCGTAACCGTCGTCTACTGTCACGACCGCCTGCGGCCGGCCGTTCTCGGTTCGCTTCGTATCGAAAAGTTCAGTCAACGTCACGACGTCGCAGCGTGCTTTCAGGATGAGCATCTGGCTTCTGAACTCGTCCGCGCTCATTGCCCGTTCGGCAGCTTTCCAGCCAAACCGATGGTACATGAAAATGCGGGGCTCAGTTCTAGTCAGCAGTCTGACTGCTCGAGAGAGGGATCTCTTGATCGCGTAGTAATTCTCGCCGCGCCGCTCGAACTCGGTGACCTTGCCTCGCGTGCGTAGCGCGTTGATCAATGTGCGGCCTGCTGTCTTCCACGAGTAGGATGCCCATGGGTCGAGAGCGATTCCCTGCGCCGCGTCCTGAACAGCCGCCGTCGGATGTTCGTGCATCCTCGCACGTGCCCTGTTCGAGTAGGTATTTGCGAGCGCACGGCGGCGAACGTCTTGCGCTACCGCATCCGGGTGCTGGCGCAGAAAGTTGTCCATTATGCGGAACGCATTCGAATATCGTCCGCGCCAGTTCCTGGACATCTGGCCTGACCAGATGCGGTAGGCGTAGGTCGATTGCGGTACATAGTCGAAGTGATAGCGGGCGCTGATGCGCAACCACAAATCCCAGTCGATTCCCATCGCGAGCGATTCATCGAAACCGCCGACTTCTTCCATGCAACGGCGTCGGACCATGGCTGTGCCGAAGGGAACGAAGTTGCGCAGGAACAGTTCATCGGTTACCTGTCCGGAGAATTTCTCCGCGATTTCTCCGCCGAGCAACTTCCCGTGCTCGTCGATCGTATCGGCTGGGCTGTAGACGACCCCCGTGCGCGAAGATTGGTTGAACTTCGGCAGTTGCAGTTCCAGCTTGTTCGGATACCAGTAGTCGTCGCCGTCGCAGAAGCCGATGAACTCGCCGCGCGATCGGCGCACGCCGTGGTTCTTGGCGACAGTTTGTCCGCCGTTGGGCTGCCAGATGTAGATGACGCGCGGATCGGATACGTTGGCGATGAGATCACGGGTGCCGTCAGTTGATCCATCGTCGACGACCAGCAGCTCCAAGTCTGTGACGGTCTGGCTGAGAACCGAATCGACGGCCTCCCGCAGGTAGTCGCCTGAGTTGTAAGTCGCGATGACGACGCTGACGAGAGGGGTAGGCATGAATGCGCTCGGGTCCTTTTTTCCGGCCTGAAGCGGGAGGCAGAATACAAAATGCTAGCCGTCTGATCGCCGTGAAATTGCCGACAGGTCACATTTTCCCTGTTCCGGCTGACCGTGCCTGGCCGTACGGACGGGGCAGTGGCGAGCGCGCGGGAGGTTTAGGGGGCGAGCTGCCGGGTGCTGACGTGGTCAGTTCTGCGCAGCGTCGTTCGGCTACCAATCGCATGTTGTGCAGGGCCATCGCAGTGCCAGCCGCCAGCCACCAGTAGATCTCGAACAAATCATGGCCAAACACGCCGAGGACGAGTCGCACGAGGACGAACACAATCAGTGCATTGGATGTTGCTAGTAGAAGGCGCGCGTCGCGCAGCTCCACCGAAATCTTGTCGGTATCCTCGGGCGGTGCAGCGGCCTGATAGCTCGCGAGCGTCGCGACGATTGTGATGCAAGCGCGACGAGTACGCGAGACCTTGCGCAGAATGACGAACAGCAGCGCGGCGAAACAGAGGAATCCCTGTATGCCGGTTTCGGCGAGCAGCTGCGTGTACAGGTTGTGCGTTTCCTGCGCGTTTCGGTTCCGCGCGGCCTGGTAGAGATGGAAGCAGCCGATGCCGACGCCGAGCGGATTGTCGAGAAATGCATTCATGGAATCGACGAGCAAGGCCTTGCGTGTTGCGGATGAGGCGCCTTCGGCTTCCTGCCCGGTGAACGAGGATATAAATCGTTCCTTATACTCCTGTGGCATGAAGGTGACGGTGGCGATCGCAGCCACGATGAGGAGCAGGATGAGCCGGCCCTTCTTGTGATTGGAATACGCCACGATGAGGATGGCGGCCACGATAAAGGTGAGATAGCCGGTGCGTGATGCGGTGAAGACAATGATATTGATCGCAAACACCAACTGCATGACTACCAGGAGCTTTATCCAGTTGCGCTGGATGGTCGGATACAGATACCAGATCCACGGAACGGTGCTAACTGTCTTGCCAGAAAGCGAATTGGGATCGCCGAACATCGTGCCTGCCGTTCCGTGAAGGCGCGGCACACCCTGGTTCTCCCACACCATGTTGCCAGTGATCCGGCCGACGAAGGCCTCCTGTCCAATCTTCATGAAGGCGAGCAGGAGTGTGAACAGGTAGAGCCGCAAGGTCGTCGGCGACACCACGAACTGCGAGATGAGAGAACCGATGAGCGCGAACTTGACGGCGCGGTTGAAGAAGGTGTTCCAGGCGACGTCGAAGTTGATCGCCAGCGGCAGGCTGATAGTGAGCACGACAATGAAAATAATGATGGCGCTTGCGATGTCAGAGTTGTCTTCAGCCTTAGGCCCGCGCACCTGTGTGCGATGGCTCGAAGAGAATTGCATGCTCATGACCGCCATCACTGTGGCGGTGGCCGCCAGCAGGAACTCCAGCCTGATGGCGGCGAACAACGACACGCGCGCGCCTACCTCGAGCCACCAGACGAAGATCAGCACGTTGAATACGACAATCTGCGGGAGACTGAGTGTCGGGTACGGGGAAGTCGGGGTGTTCGTGGCCATGGCTATGTGCGGCGGCTTCCGGATCGCGCTATCGGTCTTCTTGACTCGTTGGTATATGTTACAGATCCCGGAATTTGTCTGGTAATGTTGGAGATCTGTGACCGTGTCACAGATCTCCGTACCTATGCTGACGCTAGAATTCACAGGTTCGGATGATCGTGGGTGTGGCCCTGCCACGTCGGGGCACCAGTGAATAGCTTCGTCAGCTGGGGTTGCGGGTCTCGATGGAACCTAAGACGCGTTGAAATCGCTGGCTCTGCTGTCAGACTCGCCGCGCTTGCGCAGCGCGACGAGGGAGTTGCAGCCGGTTTTCATGAATAAGAACGTCCAGTGCAACAACGCAGCGGCCACGTACTTGCAACGGCATCGATACCTACCGCGCATGCCGGCACCGACCTGAAAGAGCGGGCGCGATTCGTGTGCAGAATGGGGAGCTGGGAACGATTCAAGCGGGCGAAGTGAAGTCCGTCGGCCAGGAGCGCTGGTACATGACAACTCTGATCTCGAGTCTGCGCCGCGGTTTGCAATTTTCTGAACGCGCATGTCGAGTTCGTCACCGAGAAATCCAAGGCCGGTCGCGGCGATAACGGCCTCAGGTACAGGATTTGCTAAAGGTGATGAGAGAGACGAACGTGGTCCCAGCGCGGCGCAGAATATTGCACCTCATTGAGTCTGCCGGCATCTATGGCGCCGAGAGTGTCATTCTCAACCTGTCGCGTGAGATGCAGTCCGATAGCAGGTTTGTCCCCGTTGTTGGCTGTATCGTCCAGCGAACGGACGAGAGCGTGGACCTGGTGAATGTCGCCGCTACCCACGGCATCGAGTCCCATCGAATCAAGATTGCGAATCGCCGCATACCAATCGATCTGCCCCTGGCCGCTAGGCGGATCCGAGCCCTCGGCATCGATGCAATCCATTGCCATGGCTACAAGCCGGCCGTGTTTGCCTATGTTATCTGCAGGATGACTGGCATTGAGCTTGTGGCCACGTGCCACTTGTGGTTCATGGATACGCACGCGCCGTGGAAGATGCGGCTCATGATCTCAATCGAGAAAATCCTGTACCGTCGCTGTCGAGCGGTTGTCGCGGTGTCCGAGCAGATCCGACGCATTCTCGTTAAACACGGCGTTCCATATGAGCGGACGCGCGTGATCAAGAATGGTGTTGTGCTAGCGGACTATGAGCCGCATCGGCGCAACGATGTTAAGCGCGAGACCCTCCGTATGCTGAACGTGGCGCGGTTGGCGGAGCAGAAAGCCCAGACGGATCTCATCGCTGCCGCAGGTATTCTCGCTTCGCGGCAGATCCGCGTGGAGCTTCTGATCGTCGGTGAGGGCGAGCTGAGGCTAGCACTTGAACGGCAGATCGAAGCAAGCGGATTGGGCGATTGTGTCAGCCTGCTTGGGTTTCGGGACGATGTTAGGAGGCTCCTGACGGAGACGGACATCTTCGTCCTTCCGTCCCTCGACGAGGGGATGCCGATCAGCGTTTTGGAGGCTGTGGCGTCGAAGGTGCCAGTGATCGTCACTGCCGTAGGCGATATCCCTGAGCTCATCGTTGACGGTGAAAGCGGCATCATCGTCAGACCCCGAGCCCCCGCTATGCTGGCGGATGCCATTCAGCGACTTGGTGCAGATGCGCATCTGAGGAGCAGACTTGCTGAGAACGCCTGGCATCGATTGCAGCAGACCTTCTCGAGCCGGCAGATGTTCGATGCGTACGCCGACGTCTATTCGGAATTGCTCAGCGGGTCATGACAAGGAGGCGGCCGCAGTTCGGCTAATCAGCTGACGCGTTCTGGCCTCGCGCTGAGTGCATCGGGGCGTCGTGAAAAGAGCGGTAGTAAGCCTGAATATCCGTCATGGATTTCTCCCACGAGAAAAGCCGCAGGGCCTTCTCGCGTGAAACCCTGCCGAGTCTTACGCGCTGGTCCCGATTATCGATAAGTGCCTGCAGGGCGGCGGTCAATGCATCCACATCGCCGGCGGGCACGATCCGTCCGTTGTCGCCTTCCACGAGTTCGCTGTTCCCGCCAACATGGGTGGCCACCACAGGAAGCCCATACGACATGTATTCCAGGATGGCGTTGGACAATCCTTCGCGATCGGAACAAAGTACACCGATGTCGATATGCTGTAAGTACTCTCCCACGTTCTTGACGGCACCTTCGAAGTGAACTCGGTCACTGACGCCGCAATCGCGTGCGAGTGCTTCAAGATCTGTCTGCTGCGGTCCCTCTCCGAGCAGCAGCAGTCGTGTCTGCTCAGTTGAGATCAGTCTCGCGAAAGAACGAATGAGCAGGTCGTGGCGTTTGACCGGTGTAAGGCTGGCGACGATTCCTATCCAGACAGCGTTGGAGTGGGTCTCAAGGATTCGCGGCGCGGGAGTCACGGTGTTCGCAGTGGGAAACGCGACGCCGTTGTAGTGAACCTTGATCTTCTCGAGCGGTGTGCGTTCGCGTTGGGAGACGTGTTGCCGGACTTGCTCGCTGTTAGCGACGATGCCGGCGAATCTGCGGTTGACGTACGGCAACGCCCGGCCAAAGAGTGCGTGATACCAAGGCTGATTCTCCCGGCCCAGGCCGATGTCTCTGCGGCTCGAAAGCAATACGGGACGTGGACGTACAAACGCGGCGGTCAGCCAGGCTACGAAGATCGAGTCCTCAAAAAAAGTCTGCACGATGTTGATACGTTGCTGCGACAACATGCTGGCCAATCGGCGGATCACGCCGGGAAAGTTGCTTTTCAAGAAACCCCGATAGCCCAGCACAGTGTATGGGCAGGGCAAAGCGTTCTGCTTCATCCATTGAGACTCCCACAGGCATATGAGCTGCGGCTCGAATGTAGCGCGGTCGAGGCGACGGATCATTTCGAGCAACTGCTTTTGGGTACCTGCGGTGTCGGTGCTGATCGTGTCGATGAGGAACGCGATTCTCAGTGTCATGTTTTAAGCCGCGCTCTGGCCGGGATCGAGTCCGAAGTATGCCATGCGGCACTGTGCAGGGGTCTGCGCGACGATCAGACGTCTACGTTCTCCTAATGACTCTGCGCTCGGAATAGTGCACGGGTCGCGGCAGTTGTCGTTCCTGGATGCTCGCAGCGGTCCGCCGGTCGACGCGGCGTTTTTTCAGAGCCCTGGCCGATCCAGTCTCGGGCTTGCTCATGAACTTCACATCAGTGAATTTTGCGATTCTGTCAGGGGAATGAGGGTCGCTGTCACAGCGGTGCCAGACCCGGGCACATTGGGCCTTTTGGGTTGGGCCTCGTCGGGGTGTTGCTGGCCGGTCACAGGCGTCGAACCTGCTGCAGCCTAAGCCTGGGAACATCGTGTGAAAGCGCGATCGTCCCGATCCGGACCGCACGCTCGACGCGTACTAATTGGATGCGACGCTGAAACGAGCATCGGCTCGAGCACAAAATCTCCGTGTCGACTTTGTGGACAAGCAAATGAAGAAGGCGGCCATGAGGCCGCCTTCTTGTTCCCCTCGAACGAGGGCTTTTTGGTCGGGCTGGGGTCAGTTCGCAGAGACATTACTCGGCGCCTCAGGCACTTTGGAAGCGCCCGAACCGATTGTTACGGGCATGCCACTGCTATTCATGTTGCCGCTGGAATCCACGACGTAGACGTACGCGGTCGAGCCTGTGCTGAAACTCCCGCTGTTCACGTTTAACGTAATCGAACTGGCCGACCAACTCGTGGGGATTTGAATCTCACGTTTAGTCGAGGTGGAGTAAGTGCTCGCATTGCCAATTTCCACACGCGCCCAGTTCGTGTCGATGTATACGTTGTCCAGGAAAATGTCTGCGCCGCCGTTGGCTGGGCATCCGTCCACGCCATCCAACGCCCAGTAGTGACCGATACGGATCTGATTCCAATGCGAAGAACCTGTGCGTGTCACAATACCCGTATGATTGCTGACGAGTTTTCCATTGATGTATTGCATCACTGCGCCGTCGGCAGCACCAGCTGAAGAGGAGGCCTTCAGGGCCACCTGATAGTGCTGCCACTGGCCGTTGCTGAAGCTACCGCCTTCACCCCACCAGAAGCCAGCTTCGCGAGTTTCGTTGATGATGCTCAGGCCATCACCAGTGCACATCACCACTGTATTCGCTGCCATTGTGTCGTTTGCGCCATAAAGACGCCACGGCTTCCAGTTGCGACTGACACGGTCGCGTTGATTCACACGTACCCACCAGTCCATGTACACAACTGGAAAGCTGCCGTTCTGATTGACTGAAAAGTTGTAGACGCCGCCATTTGTAGAGAGCTTGACAGCCTTCGAGCCTGCATGAACTTGTTCCGTTGAGTAGACAGGAACGTCGTAGCCGGCGCCAGTCTGCCACTGACCTACCACGGCCTTGGCGGTCAGGACCTTGGATCCAGTGCTGCCGCCCTCGAAATTGTCAAAAACGAGCGGTGCGGCGGAAGATTTCGTGCCGAAGCCGCTTCCTGTAATGGTGACGGAGCTACCGTTCGAGAATGCGCCCGATATCTGCGAGACTGAGGGCGCCGCATATGCGTGCGATGCCAGAACGGACGCAACAGCAAGTGCGCACAAGGACTGTAGATGCAATTTCATTGATCAAACCCTCGATGGACCGAATGGAGCCGTTTCCATGGGAGAAGCTAGCGGCACTCTTTTTATACCGCCGGTCTTTATCAAGACCCCCTGACACTCCCTGAAAAAACACCCTCCTATACCCGCAGAAACTTGCGAGCCGAGCGTCAATACTGTCGATACTCCGGCTCATAAGGAAGTCGTCGTTATGCACCGACATCATCGTGCAGGGTCGTCGCCGGTATGCGACGACTCAGCGGCCTAGTTGCCGTTTTTTGTACATCTTATGTAGCGCGCCAGGATCTTGTGACGCAGTTCACAGCGACAATAAGCTCAGAGCCTCGCGCCGATGCAGCGGCATGTGCACAAGTGCGAAGCCTTGAGGGCGGTCACTTGCACGTTGCGCAGTCCATGGCTCTGTAAATCTGTCACACATGTCGTGCGAGGCTTGAAGCAGGAGGAGGCGGGCCGTGGGATCCGCAATTTTGATGCGTTGCAGAGCCGCCTGCTCGCAACCGAGATAATATGCACCCCTTGAATAGTACGCTTACTTGCGGGGACGCTGGGGACGGTGAAAACAATGTGGCAAGCGGTATGTACGTACGTGACATACCCGGTCTGGGATCTCTGGGACGGGACCGGGCGGCTGCGCGAACTCCGTTTTCTTCGACGCTCGCAGTACTTGGGAGTTGAGGAGTTGCTACAGCTGCAGCTGCAGCGCCTCCGTTCCATCACGAGTTATGCGCATCGACACTGCCGCTTCTATCGAGAACGCTGGGCGAGCGCTCCTCAGCTCGAACGCCTGGACGATATGAGACAGATCCCGATCGTTGAGAAGGCGGATGTCAGCGATCATGCCAATGAACTTATTTCATCGGAGTTTGATGCCGACCGGCTGGTCGGTGCCAAGACTGGTGGTTCGACCGGGGCAGCGCTTCGCGTGTACTTCGATGAGGCATGTCAGAAGTCGCGCAACGCTGCGGCTATGCGCACGGACGGCTGGGCAGGGTGGCAGCCCGGTTCGATGGTTGCGGGGTTGTGGGGATCGCCGCCAATACCACGCACGGCCAAGGAGAAGATCCGCAACACGTTCCACGATCGCCTGATCTATCTCGACACGATGCGTCTCGACGACCGATCAATGTCCGAGTTCGCGGAGACGATGCGCAGACTCAGACCCGAAATGTTGTTCGGCCATGCCCATTCACTGTTTATTTTTGCCCAGTTCCTTCAACAGCGCGGCATCCAGGTCCCTGCGGTCGACGGCATCATCTCCACGTCGATGATGCTTATCGAGAGCGAGCGTAAAGTCATCGAAGCCGCTTTCGGTGCGCCGGTCACGAATCGATACGGGTGCGAAGAAGTGGGTTTGATCGCGAGTGAGTGCGAGGTGCATCGTGGCATGCACTTGAACTCGGAGCACGTGTTCGTCGAGTTCGTGCGTGAGGATGGACGGCCTGCGCGGCCTGGCGAGGAGGGTCGCATCGTGGTCACGGACCTGATGAATCGCGGCATGCCGCTCATCCGCTACGCTGTTGGCGATATAGGGGTGCCGTCGGCGCGCCGCTGCGAATGTGGCAGGGGATTGCCAATCATGGAGCGACTTACCGGACGCACGGCGGATTTCCTCAAGCGTCGCGATGGATCCCGTGTCGCAGGAATCTCTCTAGTCGAGAAAACGCTGACTGCAATCCCCGGCATCGGCCAGTTGCAGATCGTTCAGGAGAAGCTCGACGAGTTTGTGTTGAACCTCGTGCCGTCGCACGACTATACCGAGCAGGCGGACATGGAACTCGATGCTGTTCTCCGTAAGGAGTTTGGTAGCGACGTCCGCATACACCTGAATCGGGTGGAGCGCCTGACACAGGAACGAAACAGCAAATATCGCTTTTCCATTTGCAGGATATGACTGCCGTCGGTCTCGCGACACGTGGTGTGTCTGTCTTTGCGATAGATGACATTCGATCGCTGGATGCCTTCCAGTGGGACGAACTGTGTGCGAACTGCCCAGACTTAACGGTATTTCAAAGCCGTGGCTGGTTGCAAACCTATGCTCATGTATTCCTCGGCTCGCCCGAGGATATGAGAATAATCGTGGCAACCGAGGGTTCGCGCCTGGTGGGTCTGGCCCCCCTCATGCGTGCACGGGACTCCCGGCGCTCACGAGGCACGAAGTGGCTGATTCTTGGTGATGATTATTCCGATTATCAGTCGTTTCTCGCGTGGCGAGGCAGTCCGAAGATCATTGAAGCCCTCCTCGATGGCATCGATCGTTTCTTGCCGCCGGGTGAATCGATTGCGTTCCTCGATGTCCCACAGTTCTCGGTATTGGGGCTTTGTCTTGCCGCACGTGCAGCGCGAGGTCAGGTCATCCAGCAGGGCGCAACGACCTGTCCTGCGCTTCAGATCCGACACAACCCGCGGGGAGTTGCCAGAGTGCTTGCGAAGGCAAGCCTGCGTCGCAGCGAGCGCAGCCTGAGTACACTTGGCGCGGTAACGCTGCAGCACTCTTGGAATGCGGCTGAAATCGCCGAACGTCTACCGGTGCTGTACGCTCAGCACGAGATCCGGTGGCGAGGTTCGTCGAGCCCGAGCCTCTTTTGCTCGGCAAAACCTCAGGAGTTCTACCGGAAGATCACTGCGGTTCTCGCTCCGCAGGGAGGTGTGCACTACACGACCGTATCCCTCGATGGGAGAGTGGTGGCCCAGCATTTCGGATTGCGGTCGCGGGATACCTTGATCTGGTACAAGCCGGCTTTCGATGTAGCTCTGCGGGAACACTCTCCCGGTGACGTGTTGATCAAAGCGTTGGTCCAGTACGCGAGCGACACAGGCTTGCAGGAACTGGATTTCAGCCGTGGTGACGAGAGCTTCAAGAACCGGTTCGCGTCGTTGATCCGTTACGACTGCAATTTCTTCTGGTATCGGCAGATCGGTAGACGCACGTTGGCGAAGCTGCGAGAGCGGGGTCGCGTCGTTCGTGACAGCGTTAAGCGTCGTCGATCTATGAAGGTACCCATACTGGGCGGTGCTGCGGATACGATTCGAAAGAAGTTCGTTCTGTTATTGAACGCGGACTCTCACACCGTCGCGGCGTGGGCGTCGGTCAGTCGAGAAGAGGGCTTCCAGGTTCGAGCCATCGTTTGTAACGAGTCATCGGAGCTGCCCAACGTTCATGAGTCGACACTGGTCGTTCCATGCGACGAGGCTTCCGCAGAGGCTCTGTCGCTGCTGCCGCAAAACCATCCTGTCAGGCTCAGGGCGCTGCTGCCGTATTCTTCCGAAGACCCGTGCAGCGATTCGCGAGAGCAAGTGCGGCGCCTGTCCGTGCTGGTGACCTGCGTCTGCTCCGGAGGGACCCTGATTCAATACTTCGTGGCGACAGCGGATGAGGTCACGCCTAGTTTGCCATCGCCCCTGGTATTGCTGCATCTCTCGAAAGAGGAACTCAATCGACGCGGGTGGCACGGGCCCGCCACCGTTCGGTTTACTACTAACGCCGATGGCCAGATTGCTGTGGAGCGCATCCTGCCTTGCCTGCAGTTGGTCGGCAGTGCCGTCCGGTCCAGAGTGAGCCTGTCGCTGTCGCTGTGGCGGCTGGCCAGCGGATTGGGCACGGCTCCGCAGCCGCTTCAATCCGCCGATTCCTGAGCCGTAAAACCAGCTATTCAATAGTGGCTGGTGACACTGCCCGAAGCCGGGTGGGCGATGGCGTTCTGCCACAGATGAATGTTGAGCAGGACCCACAACGCCTCGGTGTGGTCCGACTTGCGGGCGGCATGTTCGTTCACCAGCCGACGGACCACCTCTCGAGGGAACAGGCTCGTGACGATGGAACTGTCAGAGGACATGTCATCCAGCATCGATCGGAACTCCGTCTGTTCCCGGAACCAGGCCGCGAGCGGCACACCGAAGCCGACCTTCGGTCGATAAACGAGATCGTGCGAGAAAGTGCGAGCGCATTCTGTCTTGAGCAGCGGCTTGTTCGCCCAACCGCGACCCACTTTTTCGGATGCAGGAAGCATCTTTGACCACAACACCATCCGATAGTCGAGGAAAGGTGTGCGCGCTTCGAGGCCGTGAGCCATGGCCATTTTGTCGAGACGAACAACGAGCGACTGCATGTACGAGCGACGCTCATATTCCAGCAGTTGCTCCAGGAAGGGCTGATTCGTCGGGATGCTCGAACGCAAGTCCTCGCGGCTGCCAACGTAGTTCGATCGCGGCCGCAGCGCTTCGAGATCGTCCCGGTCGATGAACCGGTGCGCATCGATCCGTACATCCACTTCACCTGACATGGCATCGAAAAGCTTGCGCAACCGACGCATTCCCAATCCACGGGTAGTGCTGCTGGCGAGACGCCCGATCCACGGCCCTAGCGGACCGGCAGCGGCCGAGTAGAGCGGTATCCGCAGTCGCGGATAGCCGGCGAAGAGCTCGTCGGCACCCTCACCGGTCAGTGCCACTGTCACGAACTTGCTGGCGATACCGCACAGGTGCATTAGATGTACGGAATGCGGATGACACAGGGGTTCATCGTTGTGCCAAATGGCTTTCGGAAGAAGTTCGGCATACTGCTTGACGCTGAGATACTCAGCATGATGAATCGTGCCCAGCTTGCCGGCGACTTCCTGGGCGTACTTGCTCTCGTCATGAGTTTGTTCGGAGAAGCCCACCGAAAACGTGTGCAGCTTGCCGACCTTGTGGTTGCGTACTTCTCGCGTAATGAGCGAACTGTCTACGCCGCCACTGTTGAACGTGCCGAGAGGAACGTCGCTGACCAGACGGTAGCTCACGGAACTGGACAGCATGTCAAGTAGCGATGCCTGTGCCACCCCCGAGTTCTTAAGCCGTGCGAGCGCCTCAAACTCCGACCACCACCGTTTGATCTGTACTTCGCGGCTACCCGGCGTAATGTGAATGTAGGACCCGCCAGGAAGTTGGCGTACATCGTTCAGGAAAGTGGCGGGCTCCAGCACGTGCCGGAACGCGAGGTATTCCGCGACGGACTCGGCATTGACTTCCGCACGCACGCTGGGAATCTGCAGTAGCGACTTGATTTCCGAGGAGAAGGCGAAGAACTGCGGCGTGCTGATGTAATAAAGCGGCTTGACTCCGAAGCGATCCCGCATAACCAGGAGTGATCGCTCATGCGGATCCCAGAGCGCAAACGCGAACATGCCGTTCAGGTCGTGGGCCCAGTTCTCAACCGAAGGATTGGCAAGTTTCAACAGGACCTCGGTGTCGCTCTTTGTTTTGAAGCTGACACCGCGATTCTTCAGGCCGTCGCGCAGTTCGCGATAGTTGAAGATTTCTCCGTTGTAGACGATCACGCGGCGCGACGGCTCATCGACCATGGGTTGCATGCCGCCATCGAGGTCGATGACGGAAAGACGGCGATGGCCGAGTCCCACCGGACCGTCGATGAAGAATCCGTGCCCATTCGGACCGCGGTGACTGATGACGGATGTCATGCGTTCGAGCAGGGGTTGCTCAACGCGCGCCGCGGAATCGAAATAGTAGATGCCTGTAATGCCGCACATCCCGCCGGATACCTCGTGCGCTACGCCTGCGGTAGCCCAACAATCACGCGCATCTTGCCCGACCGTTCGCGCTCGATGCGCGGTACACGTGTCACATTGATCGTCATATCTTCGCCGAGCAAGAAGCGAATACGTTCTACCAGCAATCTCTCGGCATGCGGCGTGAAGCCGCCCGGCGAGGGGACAGCTAGGACTTCCAGAGTATCGAGGTGAGTCTGACGAACCTGGAATTGTGCGATGCCAATTTCATGTCGCTGAGCTTCCTCGAAGATGTACATGAGGAACTCGGCGTGGAACTTGCGGCCTGATGGGCTGAGGATGAAGTCATAAGCGCGTCCGTAGAGTTTGTCGATGACTTTGAGCTGGCGACCGCACGGACACGGTTCCTCTGCAAACGCGGCGAAGTCGCCAGTCCGATAGCGAATGAGCGGCAGTGCTGTGTTGTTGAGTTCGGTAATGACCACCTCTCCTTTCTCTCCCGGTTCACACGGACGATCACCATCGAGGATCTCTACGATCATATTCTCGTCGCTGGTGTGTAATCGTCCTTCAGCGCATTCGTGAGCAATGGTGCCGAGCTCACCGCAACCATACTCGTTGAGTACGCGTGTCCGAAACGCGGTTGCGATTGCTGCGCGGTCATCCGGTGAGAGGACCTCCGAAGTCGTGACGACAGCACGCGGCCGCACCGGGGATTCCCGGCCGGACTCGATGTACCAACGGGCAAACTCCGCAAGCATGGAAACGTAACCGTAAAACCAATCGGGTGAGAATTTGAGCAGGCGCCGTTCGTACTCGGGAAAGCTCTCGCGGCTGAATCCAAACGCCGAGAAGCGCTGCCGATGGCATACGAAGTCGATCATCTGTGCTTTCGCTCGGCTCTTCGAATCGATTGCAACGCCCCAGAATCGGGCCTGGCTGTCGCCAATGTCGATGCCGCCCCAAGAATAGCCGCGCCATGTGGCCGCCAGTTCCCAAGCCATTGCGTGCCGCGTCTTGAGCAGGGTGACCGGTTCGCCAGTGGAACCACCGGTCGTTTTGGACACGCATAGCGCCGGCAGATCGGTGTTCTGCAGTTCGGCCTTCTCGCTGCGGAGTTCCTGCTTACTCAGCGTCGGGACATCCTGCAGATCTTTGAGGTTGCTGATCGATCGAGGTACGCCTGCAAGCCGACGGCTATAAGCGGGAGAATCGCGACGCACGGTCTGGAACAGGGCCTGAAGGCGCTCCAGCTGAATCGCTGCTATGTCGCTTGCCTGCAGCCACTGGGTCTTATCGAGGCTTCCAAGATGGCCAAAGACGTCTTGACCGCGTATCCATGTGACAGGTCGGTAGATCAGGTTCCGGAAGACGAATTGGTCGACTCGCACGGTATTGGCTCTGTTCCCGGAAGATGTCCGGGACCAATGTCTGGGGCTAGTTGAGTAAGTTGTCGAGAACTCGCATCAAGACGTTGGAGATCCGTGCGCTGGCGGACGAACGAGACCCGGAAACGAGACCCGGAAACGCGAAAAAATAGCACACTTTATGATTCGGACCGACGCCAAAAGTGTGAGCTGTTCCTTGGGATCGCTGTCGCATTGGAACGGCGTCAGGTCACATTTCACCCAACCAAAGGGGCGATTGTCCTGCGACCAGAGATCTGTGCCGGCGTATGTAAGTGACAGTCATGAGAACATGCGTCGCCGATTCACCGTGACCGGGATCACGAGGTTTCTGTCCGGCTGTCCGATTGGCAATGAGTGACGCAGACTGGTCTGTGGAAATGTGCTAAACCTAAATGGGCTGCAGAACAGTCGCACATGGATGCGGCTCACATTTTCCTTCCGCGCACGACGAGTTGCTGTAGATGGCAGAATTGGCCCCAATATTGATTTCTGGATCGTCTCGACGACTTTCCTATTCGATCGTGATCCTGACCTTCAATCGTGGCCATCTGCTAAAGCGCCTGCTCGACGATCTGCAAGGCTTCGGTCACGCAGACGCAGAGATCATTGTCGTCGACAATGCGTCTGACGAGCCGGCAAGTGTTGTAACCAATGCTTACCCAAAGGTAGTGACGTTGCGCGCCCCCCGGAATCTCGGTGCAGCCGGGCGCAATCTCGGCTTCGATGCGGCGCACGGCGACATCATCATCTGCCTCGACGATGATGTATTCGAACTCTGCAGCGATGCGCTGGAGCAGCTCGATCGGATCTTCACGGACACCAAGATTGCCGCCGTCAATTTCAAAGTGCTTGAGGAAGGGACGGGACGGGTGGTCAACTGGGTTCATCATCGTGTCATCGAGCGGTTCTCCGAGCAAACGTTCGATACGTATGAAATTACTGAGGGGGCAGTCGCATTTCGACGCTCTGTGCTTGATGATGTCGGCGGCTATCCAGAGACTTTTTTCCTAAGTCATGAGGGGCCTGATCTCGCCTTTCGCATAATGAATGGAGGCTCGCGTGTCATTTACAGCCCGGCTCTGAACGTTACGCATTCTTTTGCCCCGGAAGGGCGCAAGTCGTGGCGCAACTACTATTTCGACACTCGAAATACGCTCTGGCTCGCCGTACGCAATCTCCCTGTGGGCTACGGTGCGTGGGCGCTACTCCGCCAGACTGCGGCGATGTTCTTCTATTCGATCCGCGACGGACATTTCCGCTGGTGGCTAAAGGGTACATGGGACGGGCTGAAAGGCCTGCCGGTGGCTCTTCGTGAACGCCGGCCGATGTCAGGTGAGACTATGCGGCGCATCCGGGAGATCGACTCCTACCGGCCTCCACTCAGTTATGTACTGAGAAAGCGTCTGTCTCGATCAGGAAGCATGCGCCTTTGAGTTCTTGTCAGGGCGACGAAGGCCAGTATTCTCTATCGATGTCTACAGGTCTTGTACTTTAGTCCACCTGCGAGTTTGGACTTGCGTCACGAAAATGGAGTGCAATCTGAATGTAGCTAAGACATGCTCGTGTTAACGTGGGTCTTATAGTCAACGAATATGTGATAGTCACGCTCCAGACCGGTCGCATGCAAATACCATTGTACTGAGTGAAAATCGCCACCGGGTTGCCTCGATCGCGCAGACTATTGAGCTGGGTGGCAGGAAAGAAAAGCAAGCGAGTTCGGACATCAAATGCGCACGCTCAACGATGCAATCTTTCCCTTGTACAACCGCCTTTTGCAGAAGAATTCCAATAGAGTCTTCGCCGGGATTCTTGCTACTCCGCCCATCAAGTCAACACCGCGCTCAGATACTATTTTGTACTCTTTGCTCGGGAACCGCGATCGGCGAGCCTACATCCTTGCGGCGAAGTCCCTTCTGCGATTCTGCAATGACTTTCAGGTTGTCGTGCAGAACGATGGGACGATCGATGAGGCAGGCTGCCAAGAGCTTCGCGAACACATCGAAGGCATTGAAATCCTAAGTGTTGCGGATAGCGATTCCGTCATTCGTTCCAAGGCGGACCCGGACGTATTGCGATTGTTACCTGATCTCTTTACGTCTAAGTTGCCGGTCAACCTGAAGATCCTGAAATTCAAGCTTTTGAACATCCTCTACCGCTATCGCATGAAGCGGGTTGTGATGATTGACTCAGATATCATCTGCTGCAGGTCACCGTCGTTCATCCTGCAATGGATGAAGCAGGAACAACCTTCCTATTTTTACGGCGGTGGCGGAAGTCAGCAGGCCGAGGGATTCCACCGCCTTGGTTTCGATTTTTCGCAGGTTGACATCGCCAACTTCAATTCTGGAGTCATGGGAGTCTATCACGATATAGAAGAACGAGAACTGAAGGAAATTCTCGAACGAATTCGACTTGGCTGCTGCCCGGCGCTTCTCACGGGTTGGGAGATAGAACAATCACTCTGGGCTGTGCTCCTCGGATCCAGGAAGAACGCAACAAACCTGGACGCACTGAAGGAAGGCTATATTACGAGTGGGTGGAAGACGTATCGCAGAATGAAGGAGAGGGCGATATTCGTGCATTTCGTTGGGGCAATTCGGTTTCGCAATCTGCGATATGTACGACTGGCCTCTGATACCTATGCAGAGCTGCGTTCACCCGGACAATAGGTCATTCCCGGGTACGTTCCATTGGGTCGACGCTCTGCGCCCAGTAGATCGGTATAAGGTGGCCGCCGCTGGGCGTGCATCGCAACTTAGGGAAAATCGCCAATCCGCACAGAACCCCTCCAGACTCCTCATCTGTAGCACTCGGCTATAGATATAAGCCAATCAAGCATAGGCCGGCGAATGAACTCCACCGCTGTTGTTTCCCCCAACGAGCGGCTCCCTGCGCTCGACTTGCTTCGCTTTACCGCGGCGGTGGCGGTAATGCTGTATCACTACGTATCGAGCTATCCCTCCGCAGAGGATGCGTCGCAGCCGGGTCTGATAGCGTTGTCTGCTGTCACGCGCTATGGCTACCTTGGGGTAGAGCTGTTTTTCATGATCAGCGGATTCGTGATCCTTTGGAGTTCGTTTGGTCGCGGCCCCACGGCCTTTGTCATATCGCGGATAAGCAGGTTGTATCCGTCTTACTGGGTCGGCATGGCATTTACGATGCTCTGCATTTTGCTGTTAGCCGACGCTGTGCCATCCGTCGGGGTGGTTGAACTGACCCCGCGGACCATAGCGGCCAATGCGACCATGTTGCCCGCGGTCTTTAACGCTCCTCTTATAGAGGGCGTATATTGGACCCTTGAGATCGAGATTCGCTTCTACGCTCTGATCTTTCTGCTGCTGATTGTGCGCCAGCTGCCACGCGTAGAGCTGTGGCTGTGGATCTGGCTTGCTGTGTGCACGATCACTCTGTTCCATGACACGCCATGGATTGTTGAGTATCTCGCGCTCGATCCCTATGGCCCCTTCTTCATCGCAGGGTGCTTCTTCTACCTCATATTCTCCGATCGAGCCACTTCTGGCCGCGTAGTAGCACTGGTGCTATGCGCCTTGATCTGTGCGCTTGAGTCCAGATCTCACCGATCGGATTTCATCTCTCCGGACAGGATATCGGGATTCGTAGTTCCCGGTCTCACGATCGCATTTTTTGGCGTGTTCGGCCTGATTACGACGATCAAGAGCGGCTTATGGATTCGGGCGTCAGTTGCAAGACAACTCGGCGAGCTAACCTACCCTCTGTACCTGACGCACGCGACGATGGGGATGCTTGTTTACGAACTGCTGCGACCGAAAACTGGTATCGCTGCTGCTCTTATAGTCATTTTGATTCTGGCTCTGCTGGTGGCGTGGGTAATTTCGACGACTGTCGACATCCCGGCGAGGAAACCCTTTACCGCTCTTCTCCAGCGACTGGCATACACCTTCTGCCGCCTCGGGTGGCCCAGACTTCCTACAGAAGATTCAACGACGAAACGATAGGACAAGTTGTCAGGTGACCACCGCTTCCGGCGCTGCGCACGGAATCTCCGGTCCACCGAGGGCGAGTTCGACTGTAGCTGGCTCCGGAGCCGCACTCAACACAATCGGCTCATCAACAGCCTCTAGCTAGCCCGCTTTTCTCATACCGAATGGCATAGCTGTATATAACCACAGGTACCTGG
>CAZBKC010000004.1:0-8343 GCA_964492345.1 uncultured Steroidobacter sp.
TTCTCCGCCGCTGCTACCGGCCCTGCGAGCGTCAGCGCACACAGCGCAACGACGATGCTCTTCATCCCACCTGCCACACCGCACTTGATCATTCGTACTCCTTCAATGAGCCGGCTGCTCTTGTCGAACGAAACCAGTAACAATCCACCGGAAAAGCCGGGGGCCTATAAGAATCAGGGGTTCACGCGCAGAAATTCGGCGTCACCCCATTCCGCCACACACCGACGTCGAGCCTGCGAACCTTTGCCACGCATACCTGGCGGAATGAGCAGCGTCTCAAATGCGCATATCGTTCTCATAATTGATCTTAGTACTTCGTCATCGAGCAGGCAAGGCGCTGCGATAGGCTCTGCGGTTTATCCAGTGCACCAGCTCGTGTCGGGCTGGTGCACTCCCCCTTTTTTCGCAGCGTTTCGCGCAAGCTGGTTCTCCAGCATCTTCTCGGCCAGCAACTGCTTCAGCTTCGCGTTCTCCGCTTTCAGTACCTTGAGCTGCTTCTCGTCCGACACGTCGAAATGCTGTCATCGTCAGCCATCGCGCGTCGTCGACCGATCTCTTGAGACCGTACATGCGCTCGTCGAGCGGGTAGAACCAGATGAATGATCCTGCCGCCAGACTGAGCAGCATCGGCAGGAGCCCGTAGATGGCGCGAATGCCTTCCAGGGATTTCTGAACTTTTCGACTGATTCTGGAGGTAGCTATTCGAGTCGCCGACCTCGGGTCGGAAGGTGGCGCGCTCCTTCATGCTGCCGAAGACAAACGAAGAACTGCGCAGCATCTCTGGCGCCATGAAGGTATGGCACGACGAGACCAAAGGACTGATGGGTTGGTTCCCTTCGGCGGCACTGAAGAGCCCGGAAGAAGACGCGCCGTATGCGTTCGGCTTCTCGATCCCGGAGAACACGCCGGTCCTGCGCTTCATCTGCCGCAAAAGCGTCGACTACGTAGGCCTTCTTCGCTGGCTTGATGGACGAGGACGCTTTGCGTCGTCCTTCATCCGTCAACCGCGAGCTCGCTCAGCCAATTGGTCGGCAGAATCTCCTCTTCGGGTTCCCGCCACCACAATGAGTACTCGCTTTGCAAGGAGGTGACCGGCTGCACTGCATGAGCGCGGCGGATGGTCTGCGCGCCGGCCTCGGACAGGCCGAAGTGCCTGACCTTGCCTGCGGCGATCAGCTCCTTGACCGTGCCCGCCATTTCTTCGATCGGCACCTCGGGATCGACGCGATGCTGGTACAGCAGGTCGATCACGTCGGTACGCAGGCGCTTGAGCGAACCCTCGACAGCCCATCTGATGTGTTCCGGTCGGCTGTTCAGGATCTGCTGCTTGCCGTCGTCGCCGAAGGTGAAACCGAACTTGGTGGTACGACTCGCTCGCGTACCGGCGCGAGCGCTTCGGCCGACGACTCTTCGTTGAGGTAAGGCCATACACTTCAGCCGTATCGAAGAACATCACGCCCCGATCCACTGTGGCGCGGATCAGCGAAATCGCTTCCTGCCGATTCGTGGCTGGTCCGTACCCGTGGCAAGCCCATGCGGCCAGGCCGATGGCGGAGACTTCAAGTGGGCTGTTGCCGAGTTTGCGCATATTCATGGTGTCCTCCAGGAGGACAATCTAATTTAGTAGGACCAAACGAACGGCGCCACTAGATGGCACAATCGGAAATGGTTAATAACCGGCGCGAATAAATGGCCATCGAGAGCTACGATCAGCTGGCGATTTTCTCGGTCGTGGCACGGGAGCGCAGCTTCACCCGTGCGGCCGCCAAGCTCGGGATGTCGCAACCCGCGTTGAGTCGAATCATGCGCAACCTGGAGGAACGGTTGGGTGTGCGGCTTCTTGCGCGCACGACCCGAAGTGTTTCGCCGGCATCCGAAAGCAAAGAATCCGAGACGCTGCAGGAAGTAGTTGAACGTGATCAGAATGACACCCTGCTTCGCGAACTGGGACGCCCGAAAAGTCGTCCTGCGCACTGCTACCGAAAACGAAGGCGCCGCCATGGATCCACACCATCACCGGCAACTTTAACCAAGGCGCGGTTCGCGCCGGTCCCCAGACGTTGATGAAGAGGCAATCTTCAGAGGATGTCGGCGAGGGCCCGCCGCCAAAGCTTGCCTGCGGACAGTCTGCGCCGAACGCACTTCGTCACGCACGCTCCACCACGGAGCTTGGCAGCGCGTCGAGCATCCGCTGCGGTGTTCGTCTCAACCGGCGACGATGGGGATCGCCGAAGCAGATGAGACTGAAATGAGTCTGGACCGCCGCTTTAAACTGCGTTCATCGCGATTCCGTGAAGCCCGTCAGAGGCAGAAGCATGGTGAAGTCATGGCTCTCGCAACAAGGCTCCGATACGAGCCAGCCACACGCCGAGTGACACGGCCGGTTCACCAAGCAGCCAACCACGCACGTGCGCTGCGAGAAGGTGATGCGTGAGCAAGAAGTGCCCTGGATGATTGCCGCAAACGTCGCATCGTCGCCCTCCGATGATGAAGCGGTGGTCGTCAATGTCGGTCGCTCCGATAAACTATTTTTTCAACGCGGCGACATAGAGGCGACAAGCCTTTCTTCCCGCTCGTAAGTGCTTGTTCTTCTGAATCAAATGACGAGCGTCGATCTCATCCATCATCGGCGCGACGCAGATACGCCGGTCCGGCGAAACACTGCTTTTCTCGCGAGAAATTCCTATTTTTTCAGCGATTCTTGTCATCGGCGTTGGCGCGGGATCTCTGCGAGTTTGACCTGATACGCGGGTTGTGAATGCGACAAAGGGGCTACAAGAATTCCTGTCGCATCCACTTCGGACCCATTATATGGGCCACACGCCGCACGGACGACCTCGTGCGCGTGGAAGCCTTCAGCGCCCCGTAAAAACCGGTGATCGTTTCTCGAGAAATGCGTTGATGCCTTCGGTCTTGTCCGTCGAGGCAAAGAGAATCTGGAACGCTTTTCGTTCCATTCGCAATCCCGAATCCAGGCTGCTGTTCATGCTCTCGAGGACCAGCTCCTTGATCTGCCGCACAGCAAGGGGCGCCAGGCGCGCGAGTTCACCTGCCAGGTTCAACGATTCCGACAGGACGCTGGTATCGGGAACCACCGCGCTGACGAGCCCGCTCGCCAGGGCCTGCGTCGCCGTCATCGGCTGCCCTGTCAGGAGCATCTTCATCGCAACAAACTTCCCGACGACCCGCGTGAGACGCTGAGTCGCGCCCGAACCCGGCATCAACCCCACGCGCACTTCGGGTTGTCCGAATCGGGCGCTCTCTCCGGCGATGATGATGTCCGCATGCATCGCCAGTTCGCAGCCCCCGCCCAGTGCATACCCCTGAACGGCTGCGATCACCGGCACCGGGCAACTCACCAGCGGCGACCATAGCTGATCCAGATTCCGTTGCAGCACCTCGATCGTCGTCGCGTCCTGGTACTCGCGCAGATCGGCGCCAGCACAGAAAGCCGTCTCATTGCCGGTCAGCACCACGCAGCGCAGGTCCTGGCGGCGATTCAGCACCTGGAACTCGGCCGCGAGCTCTCGCCGCAGGGTCATGTTCAATGCATTGCGCACCTGTGGCCTGTTGAGCTGAACCAGCACGACTCCATCGCCCTGGTCCTGGACAATGAGCTGGCTGGCCGTCCCCTCCTGATTCATCGACATTCGCCGTCCTCCGAAACAGCAGCAAGAGCTGCGCCCATCGAGTTCAGTCCAGCAAGCCGACCAGGTTGCAGTGAAAGCCAATGCGATAGCCATCCTTCCCCTGGAGACAGAAACATACCCGCCCGACGACGCAGGCCGCACGCTTCACCTCGCCTTGCACTTCCAGTTCCAGCTGATACATGCCACCCACCTCCAATGGCTTTGGTAGCGACATGCAGACACCGGAGGCGGAGATGTCCACCGCTTCCGCGATGAAGCGACCTCGCTGCCCCTTGATGGTGGCGTAGCCCTTCGTCGGTAACCGCGGATCCAGCATCCGGCGCTCGGTCACCTCCTTCAACGAACGCCGCGTTCCTCGCGCCATGGAGCCCCCTTCTTGCGGCGGCGTGACGATCCACCCGAAGGTGCCCTATCCCTCGCCCCGACCGCGGCAGTGATACCAGCACCGGCAAGGACGATTCGCCTGTCAGAAACCATTCTGTTCGCCACCCCGCCAACGCATCTATGCTAATTCTGACTGTACGGTATGTATTTTACTATCCGCTAGCTTCCCTTGACATATCCACAGTTAGCCTGTACTTCCCATTTTTATTCGACTCAATCGTTGCAATAGGAGTATCCACGAAGGATAATTCCACAAATAACATTAGAATTTGCAGTTAGGGTATGTTTTTTTGGAAGTACCGTGGCGAAGACGGGTCAGGCCGACCCAGCCGGGTTGTGCGACCTGCTTCAGGGATCTGACACATTGAACATCGGCCGAATTGGCGATGTGGCGAGCATTCGTGGTGTCGGTCGTCGGATGACCGGACGCGAAGATCGCGCAACAACAACGTCCTCGCGTCAGCGTCCCTAGGGGACCTGAGGGTCGGCGGTCGCAGCGCAAGGACTTTCGCAGGGGGTCAGGGACATCGTGACTCACATCGACCGGAACAGGATCAAGCGGCTCGACGGTACCCTGCTGCTCGTCTTTCGCGAGTTGGTTCGCTGTCGACGCACGACCTCTGCCGCGGAACGACTCGGACTCAGTCAGTCCGCGGTGAGCCATGTGCTCGGCCGTCTTCGGCAGCTCTTCGAGGATCCACTGTTCATCCGCAGACCGAACGGTCTGGAGCCAACTCGCCGTGCGCTTGAACTCGCCCCGATGGTGGATGAACTCATCCTGCGCGCCCAGGAAACCATGGATGTGGGCCGCGGCTTCGATCCGGCCACCACGCACCGGCAATTTCGGCTTGCCGGTGCGGACTTCGACTGTACGCACGTGGCGGCCCGCATCCTGCGCACTTTTGAACGTGGATCTCCTTACGCGCGAATTTCCTTTCGCATGCTCATGGGCGAGGAAGCCATCTCGGCGCTGTCGCTCGACGAGGTCGATCTGGCCATCGGGCGCTTCGACACCGTGATTCCCGAAGCAATGTATGCCGATACGCTCTACGAGGAGCGCTATTGCGTGGTCGCCCGTCAGCGCCATCCCCTCATTCGCGGTGATCTCAACCAGGAGACCTATACATCCGTGGGCCATGTCATCGTGACCGCGACCGGCACCATGACCGAGGTGGGCGAGCGCCCCCTGCAGCGCCTCGGAATCACAAGACGTGTTGTAGCCAGCGTGCCGAGATTTCTGATCGCCTTCAGCGTCGTATCGCAGACCGACTCCGTCGCGACAGTGCCGCTGCGTCTGGCGGCCCGCTATGCCGAGGCGCTGAAGCTGCAGGTCCTGCCTCTGCCCTTCGAGTACGGTCCCCACTCCGTCATCGCGGTGCGACGCGCCGTGGCGGGTGCAGATCCCGCCATCGACTGGCTGGTAGGGAAGGTCCGCGCGGCAATCCGGGCCACGCATGAAGCCAACCACGAAGCCTCTGCACTCGAAGGCGCTGACATGGTCGTTCAGTGACCAGCGAGGCGCCGCAGAACGCAGGCGCCTCTTGATCCGACGTTGGTGCACCGGGTCACCGGACTCGGGTTCTTGCTCCCGAGCCCGGCGACTTCCGATCAACTCTCCTAGTAGTGGTCCGTGTAGCGGCCGATCCGGCAGGAGTAGCCCGCCGGTGGTGGCGGCAGGACGAACGAGGAAGCGGGTGTCCCCTTCGGATGCGATGCCAGTGTCGTTGCCGCCCACGTGTTGAACGCCGCACGATTCTGCGTCGGCCACTGGTGACCGTAGTTCGACGAACACGCCACATGCACGACATTGGGTTGCGCACTGAAGTAGTTGGACGCCGCCTGCGTGCTCGGCCGATAGTCTGCGCACAAGGTACTACCGCAGTACCAGATGTCATTCGTTCCGCCCCACACCGTGATCACGATCATCGGATCCAACGATGAGCGCAGCGGCAACGGACCGACGCGCCCCTGGAAGATCTTGGTCGGATTGTTGATCACGGCCTGGCGCCGCGCGGCGAACTCATCGGCGCCCGGATAGGCCGTGCCATTGTCCTGGGTGACGTACCACTCACCCGAGATCGGCAGACCGCCCGCCCAGAAATCCGAATTGAACAGCAACGCACGATTGGTCATCGTGGCGCCGGACGAGATGCCGCCGAGGTACATGCGCCTCGAGTCGACCGGAAAGCTCGCCGCTACACATCGGCTTCTCACTCCATGACCGCGTCTTTGATCGTCTGGATGTCGAGAAGGCGCTGAACGATTTCCGCGAACACCTGGGCGGTGAGCTGTGCATCACGCTGCTGGAAGGCATTGGGCGCGGCATCGAAGTCGACAGCATCGACATCGATCTGATGAATCGATGCGTCGAGGAGCTGCGCGCGCTGGACCACCGTGCCCCCGCGAGTGAATCGATCGGAATGCAGCGGGTGCTTGCTTGAGCGGTGTCCGGGTCCTTACGTACTGCACCAACATCCATCCAGGCGAGTCGTGGCGCGATGTGCTGCGCAACCTGCAGGATCATGCGCTGGCGGTGAAACGGCAGATTGCCCCCACCGTCAGCTTCCCGCTCGGTCTGCGTCTTTCCTCACAGGCGGTGAACGAACTGACTGCTGTTGCGATCCGCGATTTCCGCGACTGGCTTGCCGACAACGACTGTCGCGTCGTCACCATCAACGGCTTTCCATACGGCAACTTTCATGGCGGCACGGTCAAGCATTCCGTCTACGACCCCGACTGGCGCCATCCGCAGCGCTCGAACTACACCATGCGTCTGGCGGACATCCTTGCCCAATGGCTCGACCCTGGGGAGACAGGCTCGATATCCACCGTACCCATCGCCTTCCGCGATCATTTTGCCGAGGATCAGTGGGCGAAAGTCCGTGTCGAGTTACTGGGAACCCTCGCGCACCTCGCGCGCATCCGTGATCACGGCGGTCCGCTGATCCGACTCGCGCTCGAGCCGGAGCCACATTGCGTGCTGGAGACCATTGCGGACGTGCTGCGGTTCTTTGATCGCATGCGCTTTCCGAACTCCTTGGCGGATCATGTGGGCATCTGCCTCGACAGTTGTCATCAGGCCGTCGAGTTCGAGCAGCCTTCCGAGTGTCTTGCTCAGTTGCGCGAGGCGAATATCAACATTGCCAAAGTTCAGGTGTCTTCGGCGCTGCGCGCCCGCGGCATGGAGATTCCGGCCCTGCTGCAATTCAACGAGCCAACCTACTTGCACCAGTGCGTGGTGCTCAGCGAGCGTGGCGCCTTGATGCGCTTCCCCGATCTTCCCGACTTCGCGCGCTGGCTTGCACGAGGTGAAGGAGCCGAGGAGTGCCGGGTCCACTTTCACATCCCGATTTTCCTTCCTCATCTCGGCACCGTCGGAACAACACGCTTTTTCCTGGAGGAGTTGTTGCCGAACCTCGATCCGCGCATTCCGCTCGAGGTCGAGACCTACAGCTTCGGCGTCCTGCCGCCGCAGCTGCGCCTCGAATCGGTCGGGGATTCGATTGTTCGCGAACTCCATTGGGTCACTCAGACGCTGAACCATGCATCGCACCGCCGTCATTAACGTTGTCGGCCTGACGCGCCGACACCTTGGCAGCAATACGCCGCGACTGAGTGCCTTCGCGCGCGAGCACGCCACGATCGAGACCATCACGCCCGCCGTGACCTGTTCCATGCAGGCGACCTACCTCACCGGCCAGACGCCCACGCGCCATGGGATCGTCGGCAACGGCTGGTACTTCCGCGACCTCGATCAAGTGTGGCTGTGGCGGCAGAGCAATCGCCTGATCCAGGCGCCGCGCATCTGGGACCTGGCGCGGCAGCGCGATCCTGCCTTCAGCGTTGCAAACACCTTCTGGTGGTACGCGATGGCCACACGCGCGAACGTGACGCTGACGCCCCGCCCGCTGTACTGCGCCGATGGGCTGAAGCTTCCCGACTTCTATGCGCAACCGACACAGCTGCGCGAAGACTTGCGCGAGCAGCTCGGTCAGTTTCCCTTGTTCGACTTCTGGGGTCCGCGCACCAGCATTCGTTCCAGCGCCTGGATCGCCTCGAGCGCACGCATAGTCGAAGAGCGCTACTCCCCGACCTTGCAGCTGATCTACCTGCCGCACCTCGATTACTGCCTGCAGCGGGTGGGACCCGATGGGAACGTCTCACAGGACTTGCGCGAGATCGACAAGGTCTGCGGCGACCTGATCGACTTCCTGCAGGGCCGGGGCCTGCGGGTGATCGTCCTGTCCGAGTACGGGATCGTTCCGGTACGCCGGCCGATCCACATCAACCGCCATCTGCGCGACGCCGG
>CAZBKC010000004.1:8353-30493 GCA_964492345.1 uncultured Steroidobacter sp.
TCCAGATCAAGCGTGATCTGGGCCGGGAATACCTGGATACGGGCGCCGCGCGCGCCTTCGCCGTCGCCGACCACCAGATTGCACATATATATGTATCCGATCCGGATGGCTGCAGCAGCTGTTCGACCAGTAGCCCGGCCACAGGGGTTTGAATGCGCTGCGCTGCTGCAGCAGCAGGCGCGCCTGCGAATCGAAGAGATACACGGAGAAGGCTCTGTGCAGAATCCCCTCACCCTGGTGCACGAGGGCCTTGCAGCCCTGGCCGATTTCCTCATCGGCCGCGTTCACGACAATGATGTCGTTGCTGGCCTCATGCGCGGCAGTAGTCGTCGAGTGCATGCGAATCGTTATAGCTCAACGATTGCGCATCCTTCCTGAAATTTCGGGGTTGCGGCTATCAAGAATCTGCGCCGGTTCTGCGACGTGCAGCGTGCGGGCGCATGGGATCTCAAGACGATGCGGCTCTGCGTCTGCCCGCGCGACGCGTCGCCTTCACAGACGAGCGTTCGAACTCCACGGCCCGCTGCTGCATGCGCCTGGCGGTCTGCGCAGTGCCGGCCCCCGCGAGCGCGATGGCATAGCCATATCCCAGGCGCCGATGCAGATGTCCGATGTCCCAGTTGCAATGCGCCCAGGCGCGCACGCCTGAACTGAAGAGATCGGTCAGGATCTCGGTGAACGCTTCGACATCGAGTGTCGGGCGCAGCAGGCCTTGTGCCCTTGCGACATGCATTCTGGCGAGAAACACCGGGTGATTGAGGCGCGCAGGATCGTCCTCACCGTGCGAAGCCGCGCCGCTGAGACGGAACAACGCGCGATAGAACGCCTGCTTGGCAGCGTAGAACTCCATGCCGATGCGCAGACTGTCGAAATGCTCTTCGAGCGCATCGGCAGATTTCAGGCCTGCCCGCTGCCGTGCGAATTTCCGCTGATCGACCGCGAGGATGGCGCTCACGACCCCGCTCTTCGAGCCGAAGAGCGCATACGGGGCCGTCATGCTCACCTTTGCACGCGAGCACAGCGTCCGCATGGGCAGATCGAGATGGCCGGTTTCCCGGACGATCGCCCGCGCTGCCTCGATGATCCGTTGTTTCTGATCTTCCTCGACTGTGCTCACTGCCACCTCACCCGACGTTGCGCTGCGATAGCGCCCGATGATTCTTCGCCTTGACGGCAGACTAGCTTCAGCCCAAGAATAAGCCAAGTAACGCGTTACTCAACCAGCGACAGGAGACTCGACATGACCAGAATTCCCGCTGCAATGGTAGTGGCGGCGATCGGCGCCGGCTTCGCTGGTGCGCACGCGGACGCACCGACACCCGCCATCGACATGAAGGCGCTGGAATCGCGCCCCATTCTCAATCAGACGCCCGTCGGCACCGGGAAGTGGACGCTGGAGCAGCTGCTTTCCCTGACACAGGCCGAGCAGGAACGGCTGTGGCGCAATCTGCCCTCGCCGACGCTCGAAGAAATGAACGGACACTATTTCGGCATCGGACCGCAGGCTGACGATCCGGAAGTACAGAAGAGTTACGCCGCCTACATGTACGACGAGAAGTCGGTTCGCGGCGCCTGGCTGGGCAAGGCATTTCGCCCTCTCGATGCCAAGGTCGGCGAAGGTTACAACCGCTGGCGATTTCCGGGCGGGCGCATCGAACGCAACCTGCGCATGGCCACCCGGATCGACAACTCGATCATCGACGGCAAGCCGGCCTACATACTGGACTATCCGGCATTCAATCAGACGACGCTCGTCGATGAGCTGCGCAAACTCGACGACGGTGTCTATGTCGGCGCGGCAACGGTCGCGAAGGACGGCGGACCGAATGCGAACGGCACGCGCTCGAAGATCGACATGTTCATCCTGATCGGCCCCACCGATGAATGGGTGGGTGCGCCCTATACGCTCGGCGCAACGAAGCTGAAGCCGGGGACCAGCCTGCCGGCAAAATGATTCTCGCGAAGACAGAGATCGACGGGGAACGGGAATCGTGAAAGCGTTGCTGGCGATCCCCTGCCTCTTCGTCTGTCTGACGCTGACACAGGCAGCGGCGCAGTCGCCTGTACCTGCGCCGTCGCGCATGATCAAGCTGGCGGCGATCTGGGAACAGCCCAACGACAACGCCACGCTCGATGACTGGTACCGCGCGACGCATTCCCGGGAATCGCTGCTCTTCGTCGGGCCGTGGCTGCGTCGCTACTGGAGTTATCGCTCGCTCGATGTTCCCGCGGAGGCCGATCGCTTCAACGTCGTTCGTTATCGCCTCACGGAGATGTGGTACGACAGTGTCGAAGCGCGCAAGGAATCGGCGCCGATGTTCCATCCGCTGACGCCACCGCCCGTCGATCGCGCGCGATATCCCGACCGGACCCGAATCGCGAACATCTATGTCACCGCGGTGCCGGCCGAGAGGTACATCGACGGCTGGCCGCGCGAGCGGTCGGACTACTTGCGATGGATATTCTTCGTGCGCTATCCGCAAGACGTGAAGATCGAAGATGGCGAGCGCTGGTTTTCCGGCGTGCATGGTCCGGAACTGGCAAAGCTGCCGGGTCTCAGGCGCTTCGTCTGCTTCAACGCCGCGGAACCCCCCGCGCCGGGTGCCTGGGTGCGCGTGTGCGAACTCTGGTTCGACGACTATGCGGCATGGAAGCAGGCCGTTCTGACGGCTCCTCCACCGTTCACGGCGCCAGCCTGGGGCGGACGCTTCCCCTTCACCGACATCATCAGTACGTTTACCGCACCGCTGCCGGACATGGATTTCCTGCGCGACGCCAATGCGCCCCGGTAAAGCACGCACCGTGCTCGCGCTTGTGGTCGTCCACGCCGTTTCGGCGTGGTTGCCGCTGCAGGCGCAGGAGGTTGCTCGACCGGCCGCAGGTTTTACCGTCGGCCAGGCGATTGCCGGCAAGGCGGTGTACGACGACCAGTGTGCAGCGTGTCATGGCGCGGACCTGACGGGCGCCGGACCCTCGGTCGCCCTGCGCGGCGAGACATTCATGCGCAAGTGGTCCGGCCGCTCCATCGTCGAGTTGTTCGCCAACGTACGCCGGATGCCGCCCGGTCGAGCTGATGCGCTCGATGCCGCGGCGGCGGCCAACGCACTCGCCTTCCTGCTGCAATCGAACGGGATTTACGCCGGCTCGCGAGCGTTGCCTGTCACCGAGGAAGCCTTGTCCGCGCTGAGCATGCCTCTCCCGGGATCGGCCGGACCCGGCGCCGCGGCTCGACCGCCGCTCGTCATCGCCCCGCGCGGTCCCAGCAGGCTCGATCGCATGACACCCGTCAGCAGCGACCTGTTGAAGAATCCACCGTCCTCTGACTGGCTGCACTGGCGGCGGACCTACGATGCGACGGCGATCAGTCCGCTGCGGCAGATTCATCGCAACAACGTCGGCAAGCTGACGCTGGCCTGGTCCTGGTCTCTGCCCCGGGGCGACAACATGATGGCACCCATCGTCCACGACGGCGTGATGTTCGCGTACAGCCATGGCGATGTCGTCGAAGCGCTCGATGCGGCGAGCGGCGAGTTGCTGTGGCGTCATGAGCGCCGGCTGCAGGGCGGCGCGACCTTCCACGGGAAGAAGGGCGTGGCGATCCATGGCGACATACTTCTGGTCCCGACCTCGGATATGCATGTGCTGGCGCTGAACGCGCGAACCGGAGCGCTCGTGTGGGATCACGCCATCGATACCGACGGCCAGACCGATTTTCAGATCAAGAGCTCGCCGCTGGTTGCCGACGGCAAAGTGATCGTGGGCGTCAACAGCTTCACGGCGCGCGGGGGAAACTTCGTCGTGGCGCTCGATGTGGCGACGGGAAAGCAGCTCTGGCGCTTCCACACGGTGGCGCAGGCAGGCGACCCCAACGCAGACAGCTGGAACGGCCAGCCACCGGCGATGCGAACGGGAGGCTCGGTATGGGTCGCGGCCAGCTACGATCCCGCGCTCGACCTCCTCTACTTCGGCGCGGCGCCGACCTACAACCCCATGCCGCTGCGCGTGCCGCAGCCTGGATTCACGACCGACGCGCTCTATACGAACTCGACGCTCGCATTGCATGCCGATACCGGCAAGCTGGCCTGGTATTTCCAGCATCAGAAGAACGATCAACTCGATCACGACTGGGCCTACGAACGCCAGATAGTGGATCTCACGTTCGACGGCGCGAGACGCAAGGTGGTGGTGACCGGCGGTAAGCAGGCAATCTTTGAAGCGCTGGATGCCACCACCGGCGAATACCGTTTCTCGATCGATCTGGGAATGCAGAACGTATTCCTCGGCATCGATCCGCAGACGGGGGCGAAGACCATGAACCCGGCCGCCGTGCCCTCCGCGAGGCAGGTCGTTCCCCGCTCGACCATGCCCGGCATCTGCCCGGATCTGCTGGGCGCGCGCAACCTGATGTCGACGGCCTACGACGCGAACAGCCGCACGCTGTTCGTCCCCCTGACCGACACCTGCATTCAACCGTGGCCAACGGGCGAGCGCTGGCAGAAGCACCCCGATGCCGCGACGGATGGACAGTATGGAATGCTGCAGGCGATCGACCTGCAATCGCGCAAGGCGCGATGGACGATCCGCGAACGCGCGGCACCGGTCAGCGGCGTGCTGGCAACCGACGGCAATCTTCTGTTCCTCGGCGACGCCGACCGCTGGTTTCGCGCCTACGATGCCCGCGACGGCCGAACGCTATGGACGACGCGGCTCGACAACGTTCCCGCGTCCTATCCCATCACCTACAGCGTCGCCGGCAGACAATACGTCGCCGTTGCAACCAATCAGGGCTTCGTGCACGTCCAGGCCATGCAGCAGGCAGGCCGGATCGTTCCTCAGCCGAATGCGGGCGCAACGATGTGGGTGTTTGCGCTGAGCGAGTGAGCGGGCTGAGCGGCAGCACCGTCATTCACTTGCCGTCGACCGAGAACGCCACCAGCACATTGCCATCGCGTCCCTGCAGGTCATTCGCTTTGTCGGTGGAACGACCGGCGTAGCCGGAATGCACATACACCATGCCGCCCGCGATGGTCGGGCCGGCGCCATCCATCACACCGCCGTAAGCCTGCTTGCCCGCAACCGTCGTATAGGGCTTCGCAGCGGTGTTGAACTCCCACAGCAGCTTGCCGTCGCTGGTCGAGAAGGCGCGGAAGTGTCCGTCCATCGACCCCGCGAAGACGACGCCCGGCATGGCACTCACCGCCTGCGAGATGGCGGGATGGCAGAAAACATTGTTCCAGCGGCACGGTTCGCGTGGCGCGGCAAAGCTCCAGACGTCGGCGCCGTCACGAATGCGCAGCGCATACAGGCCAGGCTTGCCGCCCTTGGCCTTGGGAGTGATCACGTCGGAGATGCCGACATAGACGTTCTCGGCGTCGGCTGCCATGCCGAACTCGACACCGCCGAGTTCGCTGCCCGGGCTCAGGCGCCGCATCCACAGGGTTTCGCCGTCCGCATCGGGATCCATCGCGTACACCTGGCTGGATTTCTGGCCGACGACGATCAGCTGTCTGCCATCGCTCAGGGTGTGCAGGATCGGAGAGTTGCCCAGCGCGAAGTCGGGGCCGACTTTCGTAGGACAGTTCGCCGCCTTGGGACAGCCGATGATGTAGTTGTCGTCCTTCGTGACCTGGTTGATCCAGCGGATGCTGCCGGTGGCGATGTCCATTGCGATGACCGCATCGGAGCCTTCGTGCGGGACGTCCGTGTAGGAGTTCGATGTGGCCACATAGATCAGGCCGCGTTTCTGATCGATGGTCGGCGCGGACCAGATGGATCCGCCCGAAGGGCCCCACATCGGCTTGCCCAGTGCATTCAATCGAAACGGAGCCGGCTCCTTCTGCGTGGTGTAGGTCTTCCACAGGATCCTGCCGCTCACTGCATCGAGCGCCACCAGGGCGCCGCGGAATTTGCAGCACTCCCACTGATCGCTGGTCGCGAAGGCTTCATTGCCCGAGGAAATCGGCACGAGCAGTTTGCCGTCGTAGTACGTCGGCGAGCCCGTCATCTGCACCCCCGGCTGATCGTCGATGACGGTCTTCCACAACTGCTTGCCCGTGTGCGCATCGAGTGCAACGGCGGACTTGGTCCAATCGGAAATGAACAGCGCATGTCGCGCCGCCGAGCCCTTCGGCAGTTCGGCGACGGTGACGCTGCTGCGCGTCGCCGCCGCCGCGTCATGACGCCAGTACACGCAACCGGTCTTCGCGTTCAATGCATACACGGCCCCCGACATGCTGGTGACGAACAGACGCTCGCCCACCACGGTTGCCTGGCCATTCTTCGACCCCGGATAGTTGAACGCCCATTTCACTTTCAATCGCGGTACGTCCGCCGCCGTCAGCCCGGGGTGCGGCTGGAAACGCGCGTTCGTCTTGTCGACACTCCAGCCGTTCCATTGCACCGGCGAGTTCAGATCGATGTCCGGCACCGGTCCCTTGCACTTCGGACCATCGAGCGGCATCGACGCCGACGGCGGACCCCAGATCGCGTGCGGATCGATGTCTCGCGAACCCCCCGCGGGCTTCACGCCCAGATGCAGCGCAATCGCCTGCTTCTCGCTTTCGCTGAGCCCCGCCGCCATCGGCGCCATCACGCCGTTCAGCGACGCAAGAATGAACGCAGGAGAATTTCGCGCCAGTACGTCCCTGCCCGGCGTGCGGTCCTGCGGATTGTCGTGGCAGGACGCGCACCGCGCACGATAGAGCGCCTCGCCATCGCCGGGCGGCGACGGCAGCGACAGCTCCGCCGCATGCACGAAGGTCGTCACCACCGCGAGCGCCATGAGCGCGACTAATTTCAGATACCTGCCGCCAAGGCGGCGCGAGGATGCGTGACCAGAGGTGTCAATCGATTGCGATGGCATATTCGTAAACTATTCGCTGCGACGAGAGGCAGCGTTCATGTCGGACATCAATACAACGCGGTGAATGGGCCAGTCTGGCAGCTGTAGCCTTCTGGCGGCTGCGTCAGCCTGAAGCTGCGCGGATCGGATCCCTTCGGATGCGACGCCAGGGTCGTCAGCGCCCAGAGATTGAATGCCTGTGTATTCACCTGCGGCCACATGTGACCATGAGTCGCACTGCACGCCACGTGGACGACGTTGGGCTGGGCGCTGAAGTAATTCGAACCCGCTTGCGTACTCGGCCGATAGTCGGCACAGAGAAACCGCGTTCCATCCGGATTCGTGCAGTTCCAGAGGTCTTTGTCGCCGCCCCACACCGTCATGACGATCATCGGGCCGGTGGTTGCCGGCAACGGATAGGGACCCACGCGTCCCTGATGGATCTTTGTCGGTGCCGCCGTCACGGCCGCGCGCGCATCGTCGAACGACAGAGGGGCACCGCTGTCTGCCGTGACATACCACTCCCCGGAAATCGGCAGCCCGCCTGCCCAGAAATTCGAGCGGAACAGCAACGCCCGATTGGTCATCGTGCCGCCCGAGGAGATACCGCCCAGGTACAGGCGAGCACCATCCAGTTTGTACTTGGTGCCCACGCACTGAACCATCGCGACCAGGAAGGACGAGTCCGGGCCCTCCTCCGTCTTGTACCGGTCACCGCTTGCGTTCGCGGCGCGACCTTCGAACCATGGATTCCAGTTCCAGCCGTTGCTGCCCGGACCGTTGCATTTCTCGCCCCGCACATTCGGATCCTGATTCGCACACGCCCTCACCGGCGCGATCACCGTAAAGCCGTGCTGCGCCATGAGCGAATTCGCGCCACTGCGCGCGACGGTCAGATTGTCGTTCGTCGATTCGACACTACCCGTCATGGGCACCCAGACCGGCGATGGGCCCGTCGCGTTCTGCGCTGGATAGACGATGAAGGCGCGCTTCATGCCCTCGTGGGGAAAATCGGTGTTCAAGCCCTCCTTGACCTGATAACCCGACGGGCATTCCCACTTCGCCGCATTCGCAGTCACCGCGGACCCGTTCACAGTGGGCGCCGTTGCCGGAGGATTGCTTCCCACGCTGGAACAGCCAGCAGCCGCAAGAAACACAATGGAGGCAATCGCCGATGGCGTTGCGATAGATACGCCCGATGGCCCGTTCATGATCCCCCGCTCGAACCAGCCCATGCTGTCTGTTCTGCAATTCAGTCGTTCGATTGATATTTTGAGTATAGGGTATTTATCGGTCATCGCAACCCATGAGTATTGTTGCGCTGCCTTTTAACACTCCTTACTATTTTGAATGAACAGTTTGTCACTGCAGAGGCTTCCATGACCGCAGAAAAGGCAGGTGTCGTCGGTGCAGGGCTCATGGGCGCCGAGATCGCACTGGTACACGCCCTGGCCGGTCATGAAGTCCTGCTGGCCGATACCGCAGCGGAGAAGCTGGCGGCTGCGCGCAGCCGCCTTACAGCCCTCATCGACAAGGGAATCGCGCGCAATCTCTTCAGGATCGAGGACAGGGCCGCGCTTGATCGCATCGCCATGACGACCGACCTGGACCGATTTGCGGAATGCCGGATTGTGACCGAGGCGGTATTCGAAGACCGCGCCGTCAAGGCCGCGGTGCTGGAGAAGCTCGATCGCATCTGCCAACCGCACTGCGTGATCGCCACCAATACCTCGACGCTGCCGATCTCCACGTTGGCCACCCATGTGGCCGAGGCCCGGCGCAGCCGGTTCCTGGGCATGCATTACTTCTCGCCGGTGACGCGCATGAAGCTCGTCGAGGTCATACCTGCGTTCGATACCAGCGAGGAAACCATCGAGTTCGCACTGCGCATTGCACGCGAGCTTGGCAAGTCGCCCATCCGCGTGAAGGATGTGACCGGCTTTGCGATCAACCGGGTACTGCATGCGTTCGTGATCGAAGCGATCCGGCTCGTCGAGGAAGGCGTTGCCACGCCCGAAGACATCGACATGGCGTGCAAACTCGGCCTTGGCCATCCTTTGGGTCCCTTCGAACTCATGGATGCCACCTCATCGAGCCTCTGTCTGCAGGTCCAGGAAATCCTGCACGAAGCCTACGGCGAACGTTTCCGTCCTCGCCCGCTTCTCAAGCAACGGGTGCGTGCGGGCCTGGTCGGTGGACGCAGTGCACCGGGATGGCGGACAAAGGCGGCGAAAAAGTAGTCAGCTCGCCGTCTTGTCGGCCAGTGCGGAGCTGCGCGCCGCGGCAAATTGAATGAACCAGTCCAGCGCGCCCGGATTCGCCATCGATGCCGGGTTGACGGCCTTCTCGACGGGATGACCGAGCAGGATCTTGCGCACGGGCACTTCCAGTTTCTTCCCGGAGAGCGTGCGCGGTACTTCCGCGATGGCGAACACGTCGTTGGGAACATGTCGACCCGACAGTTGTGATCGCACCGCGGCGAAGAGGTGCAAACGCAACTCATCGGACACGGCGCGTGCGCGCGCATCCGTCGCGCCTGCTGCTGCGCCCGCTCCGGCGAGTACCGGATCGGACACCGCTGCGTCGCGCAGGACCACAAAGAGCGCGAGATAGGACTCGCTGCCGAGGTATTCCAGATCGACCACCAGCGAGTCCGCCACCTCGGGTGAGGCTTCGATCACCCGGTAGATCTCGCTCGTACCCATGCGAATGCCGTGACGATTGATGGTGGCGTCCGATCTGCCATAGATCACGCCAGTCACCGCGGCGCGGCGCGGAATAAGCTTGAGCCAATCGCCGTGCCGCCAGGCGCCGGGATACAGATCGAAGTAGCTGTCGTGATAACGCGAACCGTCCGGATCATTCCAGAAGCATAGCGGCATGCAGGGAATGGGTTGCGTCATGACGAGTTCCCCGACTTCATTCATGACAGCCTTTCCCGAGTCATCGAATGCATGGGTGGCCACACCCAGCTCCCGGCACTGCATTTCTCCGGCGTACACCGGCAGTACCGGGCAGCAGGTCAGGAAGCACGCACCCGGATCGGTCCCGCCCGAGATCACGGCCAGCATGACCGTCGCACTCACGCATTCGTACACCCAGTGATAACCCGCCTCGGACAAGGGCGAACCTGTTGCGCCCACCGAACGCACAGTGCTCAGGTCGAACTGAGCTCCGGGCCGCAGCCCGGCCTTCATGCACATGCCAATGAACGCCGGACTGACACCGATGAAGGTGGCGCGCTCGCGCGCGGCAAATCGCCATAGCCTCGTGAGATCGGGATGTCCTGGATTGCCGTCGAACTGCAGGATCGTCGCGCCCACCAGCAGCGTGTTCACGAGAAAATTCCACATGATCCAGCTGGTCGAGGTGTACCAGAACATGCGATCGCGACTGTCCACATCCGTGTGCAACAGGCTCGCCTTGAGCGTCTCGATCACCACGCCGCCGTGTGAATGCACGATGGGCTTGGGCATCCCGGTCGTCCCCGAGGAATAGACGATCCACAACGGATGATCGAAAGGAACCTGGGTAAACTCGACGGCGACACGGTTCGACGTCGCTTGCGAGAAGGACTGTATCGCCACGCCCGCGGCATGAGTCGTCGGCGCAACCTCGAATGTCGCCGCAGGGTTCAGATAGGGAACGAAGATGATCGCCTTGAGCGAAGGCAGTTGACGCGCCAGCTCGGCGACGACACTGCGCCGATCGTAGTCCTTGCCACCGTATCGATAACCGTCCACGGCGAAGAGGATTACCGGTTCGATCTGACCGAAGCGATCCAGTACACCCGCCGCACCCATGTCGGGCGAGGCGCTCGACCAGATTGCGCCGCAACTGGCAGTCGCCAGGAGCGCTACGACACTTTCCGGAATGTTCGGCAGGTAGGCGGCGACCCGATCGCCCGAGCGCACCCCGATGCTGCGCAGCGTCGCTGACAAAGCGCCCACGCTGGCGGAGAGTTGTGCCCACGACACTTCGGAGCGCCCATGCACTTCCGACTCGAAGATGATGGCAGGATCATTGCGCGACCCGGAGACTTGCGCGTGACGCAATGCGTGCTCGGCATAGTTGAGCCGCGCCCCTTCGAACCATTTCGCGCCAGGCATGCGTCGCGCATCCAGCACCTGCGAATAGGGCTGATGAGCGATGACGCAGCCGAACTCCCAGATGCTGCTCCAGAAGGCCTCGATCTCCGTCACGGACCACTGCCACAGTGACTCATAGTCTGCGAACTCAAGTCCGTGGCGTTGCCGCAGCCAGCGCCTGTAGCGGGTGATGCCTGCCCGCTCGATGCGCGCTGCATCCGGCTCCCACAGCGGCTGCGCGGTGTTGAAGATCCCGGTCATCGTTGAGCTGCCTCGGAAGCCGGCCATGGGCCGGCGCTGGCGCCGATCATAGAGGCTGATGTGCTTTGTCTTCAATTGACTGATTTATATCTGCGGTATCTTTTCATTCAGATCACTTAGATGAGCGCTATAGCTTCGGCACTTGTCTCTATGAATCTCTTCGTTAATCGAGTTATCAATTTTTTGTACCGATGGTATTGACCCGATCCAAGGGGTTTGCATACAGTTCCCGCACCGACAGGCAACTTCCCGCGCAACACATGCGCCTGCCGGATCGCCCTTTCATTCGATACCGGCACCACGCTCGACTGGCGAGCATCGGCCCCTACACCACCTGGAGAAGATCGATGGCTGGCAGACTTGAAGGCAAGGTGGTGATCATCACCGGCGCCACGAGTGGCATCGGTGAGGCGACGGCACGTCGATTCGCCATCGAGGGTGCCCGGCTGCTCCTTGCGGGCCGTACTGTGGCGAAAGGCGAGGCGCTCGCACACGAACTGGGCAGCCACGTCGTTTTTGAAGCTGCCGACGTGATGCATGAAGCAGCTATCGCACGGCTGGTGGATTCCGCGGTGAGCCGCTTTGGGCACCTGGACTGCATGTTCAACAACGCCGGTGCGGCCACTCCCGTCGGACTTGAGAGCATCACCGAACAGCAGGTGAAGGACGGCCTGCAGTTGCTGGTCGGCAGCGTGATCTTCGGCATGAAGCATGCGGCACGCGTGATGAAAGGTCGCGGTGGCAGCATCATCAACAATGCGAGCGTCGCGGCGCATCGCCATGGACAGGGAGACCTGCTGTATTCCGCCGCGAAAGCTGCGGTGAAGCAACTGACTCATCTCGCAGGTGTCGAACTCGGACCGCACAACATCCGTGTCAACGCCATTTCGCCGGGCGCGATCGCCACACCGATTTTCTGGGGTGGGTCGAGCCGCGCCAATCAGTTGAGCGACGAAGAAAACACCCGAAAGCTTGCCAAGCTCGAGGCCAACCTGGCGCGAGCGACACCGTTGCCACGTACCGGCTATGCGATGGATATTGCGAATGCGGCGTTGTTCCTCGCCAGCGATGAAGGCAGCTTCATCAACAGTCACGACCTCGTCGTGGACGGCGGTCGCATCTGGCAATTCCACGAACGAGCTGCCGGCTGACAGGCCTGCATAGACCGTCATCCCCGCGCGGACTGGATCCTGGGGGTTCAGCGGATCTTCGTCCACGCGAGAATGACGGGATCTGGTTCGCAGGATCCGAATCCGCATTCAGCGGTGCCATGAGCCGCTGGTCTGCGGATCCCGATCCATCGACTCACCTGAGTTGAACGACTTTGAATTTCGCACTGTCGATTTCCATCCAGTAGCTGACGATCGTTTCGCTACCCAGGACTTGCGATTGTGCAATTGACGCCCTCTGTCCCGCTTGGAAGCGCCGCGACCCATTGCGGCTCTCCTGCCACACCGTGCCGTCCTCGAGATAGAGAATCTGACGATTGTCGATCGCCTTGCTGATGCGGATGATCTCGCTCGTCTTCGCGACAGCCGCAGGCTCCGTAGCGGCAGTCTCGCCCTGACCGGGTTTCTGCCTCTCGACGGGCGCCGGTGCGGAAGGTACGGCAACTCGTGTGACTGCCCGGGGCAATGCGTCGAAACAGGCGAGTCGCGCCTGCCGATCCTCGATCGCCTGGCACTGCGCCACCGTCGTCTCGAGCCCGGCTGCAAATGCCGACCCTGATATCAGTGTCGGCATCAACAGCAGGAGATGTCTGCGCGCGACTCGCAGTGCCTGCATAGGAATGTGCTCCGAAAAGGGGTCTGATGATTCCGGGAAGAGCGCCACCCCGGCGGTGGCGCTCTTGACCGGACAGCCGATGCTACCTGTCAGAAGGATTGAGTGAATCGGGCGTACCAGGTGCGGCCAATCGGGTCCTCTAGCTGCGAGTTGTAGCCGCCGGCGGTGTTGTACGGCGTGGCCAGCTGATCGAATGCATTGAATGCGCCGAGCGTGATGCTTCCCTGGCTGCTGTCGGACAGGAAATCGTTGAAGCGGAAGGTATAGGCGAGATTGAAGCGCGAATACGCCGGCAGCGTCAGCTCATCCGGACCCACCATTCGAACGAACACGCTGGTGTGGTATTCACCCAGCAACGTGACGTTGTGCGCTCCGAGCGTCCAGCTGACGTGCGGCGCCACACGCCATTCGGGCAGCGCCGGGTAGGCAGTGCCTTCGTTCACCTTGCCCTTCGCATCCGTGACCGGTCCGTTCTGAACGGACTGATAGTCGAACTGCTGAATGTTGGTGGCGCTCGCACCCAGACTCAACTGACCTGCCCGACCCAGATCCAGCGCATAGTCCACGCTCATGTCGATCTGCGTGGTCTCGACAGAGGCGGCGTTGATGTAGCTCGTGACGATGCGCGACAGATCGAAGCCCGCATGTTCGATCAGCGGGCTGTTCAATCCGCCCACCCACGCGGCGTGGGCCGTCGAGAGACAGGCCTGGGTAGGCGCCGCACCGCACTGAGCGGTGAAATAGGTCCGGTAGTTGGCTGCATCGGCATTCAGGATGGCGTCACCCGGAAACTGCGTGATGCGATCTGTGAAGTCGATGTTGACCCAATCGGCCTGCAGAGTCAGGTTGCCGTCCAGCAGCCGCAGCGTGAAGCCGACGTTGAAGCTTTCTGCAGTCTCCGGCTCCAGCAGCGGATCTCCGGCGACCGAGTTCACGACGAAGTTGCGAGTATTTGGGCTGCAATTGCCGCCCGAGTTGGCGCAGGTCGGATCCGCCGTTTCCCGCGTCACGTTGACGATCGATTTCTGCTCGCGCAATGAGGGCGCCTGGAAGGACGTACCCCAGGAAGCACGCAGCGAGAGCATGTCGAACGGCGTATAAACGATGCCCACTTTCGGATCGAAGCTGTCCAGTTCCTCCACCTCGGTGTAGCGGCCGGCCAGATTGACGTTGAGGCTGCCCGCCTTGTTGTCCATCAGCGGTAGATCGATTTCGGCGAAGTAGCTGTTGGTCACCCGGCTTTCATTGAAGTCCGAGTCGCAGCCGAGCGACCAGGAGTCGCAACCGGCACGATGACTGTCGGCGTAATAGTCCTCCTCGTAATCCAGCCACTGGTATCCCACTGCGAGGCCCACTTGACCGCCCGGCAGCGAGAACAATTTGCCGTTGCTCATCACGAGATCGAAAATCTGCATCGTCGTGTCCGAGTTCCAGGTCGAACGATAGGCTACCTGGTCCATGACGAACTGACTGTTGTACGCGGCGCTGTCGGGTGCGGTGATGGTGCTGCCGCACACCCTGTCCTCGCACTCGATCTGTGACGTGCCGAAGGGATTGAACCACATGTTCTGGTTCGGCCCGAGCCGGCCTTCGAGACCCAGCGCGATGGCATTCGGCGAAGCATCGGCCCGGGTTTGCATGTCCTTGAACTTGTTGTAGGTGTAATCGGCATCCAGGAACCAGTTGTCCGTCACCTTGAACTCCAGACCGCCGTTGTAGCGGCTGAAGGTCGGCTTGTTGATCAGCGGCGACGAGTTGTCGTCATTCGATACACCCGGCACCCCCTGAAAATCCTTGCCCAGGGGACGCCAGCCGGAAATCCTCACGTCTTCATTGAATGCGACGCCGGAGTTCGGATCCGTGGGCGCGCCCGAGAGAATCACCTGGTTGGTTGCCGGGTCACGATCCGGAATGCCATCGCCATTGGCATCCTGTGCGAACAGCGGCTGGCCCGCACTGTTCATCGCCCGGAACGGATTGCCCGGATGCTCGCCGGGGATGACGCCGTTGCTCAGGATGTTGTGAACGATGTTGGCATTGGCGCCGAAGTCGACCGGCGAGCCCCGGCGGGTATCGGTCGCCTGATCGAAGATCGCTTCGAAGTTCATGCGCAGACGATCATTGAATTCATGATCGTAGTGCGCATAGAACTTCATGGCCTCCAGATCGGGGATGTAGTCCCAGAACTCGCCGAAGTAGAAGCTGCAGCTCGTGCCGGTCACTGTACCGAAGCGACGGTTGCCCGGAATGGAGTTTACATTGCCCGGGTTGTTGGTCTGATTGCCGCAGGTCGGGTCCGGCATGGCGGGAGTCACGACCGCTCCGGTCATGGGATTCGTGTTCAGGACTCCGTTGGCATCTCGGGTCGGTACGAAATAGGTCCCGGGGTGCCCCGCACCGGAAGCAGACGCGGCAACGTTCGTGAAATAGGGAATGTCGTACGTCAGGATCGCTTCACGATCCTGCAGTTCGAACGCGAACACGAAGTTGTCGGTGTCCGAACTGAAGCCGCCCATCAGGCCTAAAAGCGTTTCGGCGCCGCCGCCGTCCTCGCGCTGACGATAGTCAACCATCGCTTCGACGCCGTTGTAACGCGTGTAAGGCACGAAGTTCTGGACGCCACCGATGGCGTTGCTGCCATACAGCGCCGAGGCGCCGTCGAGCAGCGTTTCGATTCTCTCGATGGCCATCTGCGGATAGCCGAAGTTCGCATTCGTCAGCGTTCGCTTGCCGTTCATCAGGTTGAGCGTTGCGCCCACACCCAGGCCGCGCAGGTTGCTGCTGGTGGCGGTGCCATCCGTCAGCTGGGTGCCGCCAAGATAGTTCTGGACACGGCTGACCCCGAAATTGAAGGTCTGGTTGTACAGCGTCTCGCCGATCTTCGCCGCGCCGGTCTGCGCAATGTCCACACTCGAGACGACATCCAGCGGCGAGGTCAGATCGAAGTTGTCGCGCCGGATATGCGACCCTGTCACGATGATCTCTTCGAGTCCTGCTCCTTCGGTCTGCGCCACCGCCGTCGTAGCCAGACAAGGCATCAACAGGAATGCCGGATAGATAAACGCCTTGCGCTGACGAACCTTCGGATACTTTTTCACAGCACTGTCCCCCTTTGGATTTTGATTTACCTGCTCCGCGGCAGGTCATTACCTCCCAGACCCTCGTCCGGAACTTCCAGCTCGATCACCCTCGGCACGAATCCGCCAACGCACCCGCCTGGGTGCAGACCAGTACGTTCCGAGCATCTGGCTTGTGTTGTTTTCAGATCCTGCCCAAAGGTGATCTGATTTATTTTGCATACACGGTATGTATCAATGCTCGTCTATATACTCATATCATCGATTATTAAGCTACATATCTGTCGCTGCATCCCTATCACATGATTGAATCAATATTTTTTTTACTTTAAGGTATGTCGGACATCAATACCTGATGCGGGGACGTAGCGTGCGATTGCAATGTCGATCTCCAGCTGTTGCGCAATCCACACGCTGGCTGAGCGCTTCTTTGGCAGGACCTGAGAACCAACCGGTGAACGGCACCCGAGAAGTTCTCGCCCGCAGCCCCGCGTCGATCCCGAACTGACGGAAAGCAGGAACCCGGCATCAGATAGCGCAGGAATTCCCGGATCTTTCATCTCGAACAGTCAAGCCCATGAGGAGAGCCGCGTGATTCGTCCCCTACTATCGGTTCCGATGCTTCTGCTGGTTGCGTTGTCACTGCGCGCTGCTCCGACGCATGTCGATGTGCCCGAGATCGCCTATGAGTCCGTGCCGAAGTTCCTCAAATACTCGCCGCAGATGAACCTCGGAGAAGTTCTGGGCGTCGCCGTCGACTCGAAAGGCACCATCACCGTCCTGAATCATCCCGGTTCGGCCAATCACGGTCCGATCTGGGAAAACGCGACGACACAGCTCCTGCAGTTCGATCAGTCCGGCAAATTCCTTCGCGAGATCGGCCAGGGCGTTTACGGACTGGCCTATGCGCATCAGGTGCGCTACGACAAGGACGACAACCTCTGGGTGGTCGACAAGGCCGCGAATTCGGTCATGAAGTTCGACCCGCAGGGCTACGTCGTCATGAATCTCGGCCGTCGCGAAGAGGGCTTCCACAAGGATGTCACCCTCCCTTCACCGGCCGAGGCCAGAGCCTATGGCGGCTACTTCGGCGGCCCCACGGATGTGGCCTGGGATGCCGACGGCAACATCTACGTGAGCGATGGCTACATCAACTCGCGGATGGCGAAGTTCGACAGGCATGGAAATTTTCTGAAGTCCTGGGGCTCGTACGGCAGGGAGCCGGGGCAGTTCAACCTGCCGCACGCGATGGTGGTCGACAACCAGGGGATGGTTTACGTCGCGGACCGCAACAATGCGCGCATCCAGGTTTTCGACTCGGAGGGAAATTTCAAGAGAGTCATCCTGCTCAATGCCGCCTATCCGGCGAACTACCAGCCGCCTTTCGGCCCGGTGAATCCCAATCACAAGCTGCGCGATGCCACACAGCCCTGGTCGATGTGCATCACCAAGACCTCGCCGCAGTACCTGTGGGTGTCCGATCACGAACCGGGCCGGATCTACAAACTCGACCTCGATGGAAAGATTCTCGGTGCCCTGGGCAGCACGGGCAGAGAACTCGGCAAGTTCAACTGGATCCACGGCCTGGATTGTTCGCAGGAAGGTGTCCTCTACGTGGCGGACATGAACAACTGGCGCGTGCAGAAACTGATTCTGAAGCACTGATCCGTTCACCATGAGAAGCCTTCATCGTGCGCGCCGGATGATCGGCGGTCTGGCAGTGCTTGCCTGTCACATCGCATGCGCCCAGCAGGGCGCCGGAACCGACGGTCAATGGCGCTTCTATTCGGGCGACCAGGGTTCCACGAAGTATTCGCCGCTGGATCAGATCAATGCGTCCAACGTCGGGAATCTGAAAGTCGCCTGGCAGCGCCCATTGATCGATCCGGATTTTCTGGAGCAGCACCCGAAGCTGCGGTACTCGAACAACTTTCGCTCCACACCGATCTACGTGGACGGCGTTCTGTATCTGTCGAACGGCATCGGCCTCGTCGAGGCGGTGGATCCGGCGACGGGCAAAACCCTGTGGCTGCAGAAGCCTTTCGAATCGGGGAGCGCCGGGCTGCGGGGCTGGGCCGCACGCGGCGTGGCCTACTGGAGCGACCGTGCGCAGAAGCAAGCGGATCTCGCCGGCGACGTGGGCGGCAAGGCCCGGAACCGGATCTTTTCGGTCCGCGGCGAACACCTGATTGCGCTCGATGCGCAGACAGGCGATTTCATCGAGGACTTTGGCGATGAGGGCAGGGTAAATCTCACCGTGGGCCTCGGTCCGCTGATGAAGCAGTACCAGTGGACCTCGGTCCCCGTCGTGATTCGCGACGTGGTGATCGTCGGCTCTGCCATGGTGTTCATGGACTCGGCCGTTACCAAGGAAGGCCCGCCAGGGGATGTGCGCGCCTACGATGCGCGAACCGGAGAACTGAAATGGACGTTCAACGTCATTCCCAGAGCCGGCGACGCAGCCACGGCAACCTGGGACGACGACAGCTGGCAGTACACCGGCGCCGGTAACGTCTGGTCGCTGATGAGCGCGGATGAAGAGCTGGGTTATGTGTACCTGCCTACCTCGAGCGCGACCAACGATATGTATGGCGGTCACCGCCTCGGCGACAACCTCTACACCGATTCCATCGTCTGCGTTGATGCCACAACCGGCAAGAGAGTCTGGCACTTTCAGACGGTCCATCACGACCTGTGGGACTATGACAATCCGGCGGCTCCGGTGCTGGGGGATGTCACGGTCGATGGCAAGCGAACTCGAATCGTTGCGCAGATCACCAAGCAGTCGTTCGCCTATGTACTGGATCGCGTGACCGGCAAACCGCTGTGGCCGATCGTCGAACGACCCGTCCCCAGATCGACGGTGCCCGGCGAAGTCGCCTCGGCGACGCAACCCTTTCCCACCCGACCGCCGCCCTTCGACCGTCAAGGCATCAGTCTCGACGACCTCATCGACTTCACACCGCAACTGCGCGCCGAGGCGGAACAGATCGCCGGACAATATGTGCTCGGTCCGATGTTCACCCCGCCATCGGTCTACAGCGACGATCCTGCGCAGAAGAAAGGGACGTTGCAGCTTCCAGGCTCGGTGGGCGGCGCCGACTGGACGGGCGCTGCTTTCGACCCGGACACCGGCATTCTTTACGTTCCTTCGATGACAAGCCCCTTTGTCGCCGATCTGCAGCCCGGCGATCCGAAGATCACGAATCTGCGCTATCAGGCACGGTCGCGGGAACTCATCCACGGTCCGCGCGGATTGCCGCTGTTGAAACCGCCCTACGGCCGCATCACCGCCATCGATCTGAATCGCGGGGAACAGGTGTGGATGGTGCCCAACGGCGACGGGCCCCGGAATCATCCTGCGATCAGGCATCTGAACCTGCCGCCGCTCGGTCACGCCGTGCGTGCATCGCCGCTGGTCACAAAGACTCTGTTGTTCGTGTCCGAGGGCGATCAGATCAACGTGCGCACGCCTCCCGACGGCGGCGGCAACAAACTGCGCGCCTTCGACAAGGCGACCGGCGAGATCCTCTGGACCCATCGACTGTCCGCCGGCTCGACCGGCGCGATGATGAGCTACCGTCATCAGGGCAAGCAGTACCTCATCGTGCCGATCGGCGGACGCGAACATCGCGCCGAATTCATCGCATTCAGCCTGCCCTGATTGCGCTGAGGTGTTCCTTGCTCAGACGTCCAACGTTCCTGCTGCCGTTGCTGATGGGATTGATGGGCTGCCGGTTCAGTCTCGGCGCCGACATCAGTTCGAAGGAATGGCCCGACCATGCCGGCGATCTGCGATCGAGCAAGTACTCGCGACTCGATCAGATCGATGCCACGACCGTCCGCAAGCTGAAGACGGCGTGGGTCTGGGAGTCGCCGGACAACGAGGTGATCCGCAACGATTCGAAGTACGGTCCCGGCATCTACAAAGTCACGCCCATCATGGTCGGCGATGTTTTGTACCTGCCGACCAGCCTGGGGTTTGTCATTGCACTCGAAGCAGCAACCGGCAGGGAAATCTGGCGCTTCGACACCGGCTCGCGGCTTGCGGGGCCGTTTCCGAATCATGGCTATCACCATCGCGGTGTCGGCTACTGGCGCGACGGCGATGTCGAACGCATCCTCATGCCCGCCAACGACGGCTATCTCTGGTCGCTCGATGCCAGGACCGGCAAGCCTGATCCCAGGTTCGGCGACGGTGGCAGAGTCGATACGGCCCAGGGTCTTGGTCGGCCCATCGATCGACGTTTGTTCGCACAGGCGATGCCGCCGCTGATCGCGCATGACACCATCGTTCTCGGCTCCAATATTTCCGATGACGCACGCACGCTATCCATGCCGCCCGGCCACATTCGCGCCTTCGATGTGCGCAGTGGCAGACTGAAATGGGTGTTCCACACCATCCCGCAGCAGGGTGAAATCGGCGTCGACAGCTGGGAAAACCAGGCCTGGAAGTACACGGGCAACACCAATGCCTGGGCGATGATGAGCGCCGACGAAGAACTGGGCTACGTCTACATTCCAGTGGGCACGCCCAGCAACGATTGGTACGGCGGACAGCGATTGGGCGACAACCTGTTCGCCGAGACATTGCTCTGCCTCGACATCCGCAGCGGCAAGCGCATCTGGCACTTTCAGGCAACACATCACGGTCTGTGGGACTACGATCTGCCGGCCGCGCCCAATCTCGTCGACATCACGGTCAATGGCAGGAAGAGAAAGGCGGTCGCACAGGTTTCCAAACAGGCGTTCATGTACGTGCTGGATCGCATCACCGGCGAACCGATCTGGCCGATCGAAGAGAAACCGGTGCCTCAGTCCAACGTGCCCGGCGAACGAACGGCACGGACACAGCCCTTCCCCATCCGGCCGGCGCCTTTCGACTGGCAGGGTGTGTCCGCTGAAACGCTGATCGATTTCACGCCGGAGCTGCGCAAGGAAGCCCTGGAAATCATCGAGCGATTCGACTACGGCCCGCTCTACACCCCACCCACCGAGCGCGGAACGATTGTACTGCCGGGATTCAGCGGCGGCGCCAGCTGGACAGGCGCTTCCTTCGATCCGGACACCGGCGTCATCTACGTTCGCTCTCACACTTCACCGATCGTCGTCAAACTGGACAAGCGCAAAGGCGACGAATCGGAGTTCGACTACTACCGCAGTCGCACGGTGAGCACGGTCCGCGGTCCGCGCGGACTGCCGCTGTTCAAACCTCCCTACGGCCGTATCACTGCGATCGATCTCAACAGCGGCGAGCATCTGTGGAGGGTTCCGTACGGAGAGGGCATCCGTCAGCGCATCATCGATATGGGTATTGCGGACCCAGGGCCGGTCGGCGCTCCGGGCAAGCAAGGCATCCTGGTCACCAGGACACTGCTGTTTCTCGCCCAGGACGACAACGGCAACAATGTTCTGCGGGCCTATGACAAGCGCACGGGCAGTGTCGTCCATGAGATCGATATCCCCCTGCCCCCCGGCGGCACGCCGATGACTTATATGAGTGGCGGCAGACAGTACATCGCGCTCGCGCTGGGTGGCGGTCCCGATTCACGCATCGTAGCGCTGACATTGCCTTGAGACCTGGAGAATCCTCGTGCATCTGCCCATCAAGCATCGTCGAACGCCCTCTTCGACAGGCATCCTTGCAACGCTGCTCGCTGCGGCGCTCAGTACAGTCCCGCTCGGCAACGCCGAAGAGATCAAGACAGCGCCGCAGGCGTTCAACCCGGAACTGGTCTACAAGCAGACCTGCGTTTCCTGCCACGGCAATGGCGCCAGCGGCGCACCCATACTCGGCGACAAGGACGCATGGAAGGAACGTGTCGCCAACGGCATGGATGCACTGCTGGAAAGTACCGTCTATGGCCTGAACGGCACGATGCCGCCGAAGGGCCTGTGCTTCAATTGCAGCGAAGAACAGCTCAGAGCGGTTGTCCAGTACATGATCGACCAGAGTCAGTGACATTCCCCGCAGGGACGCGCGAGAAGTGCGTTGAGAACCGCCTCTAGTAAGAAAGAAGCGGTTGGCGGTTAGCGGTTGGCGGTTAGTCAGAGGATGTTCCGCGCCCTTTCATGCCTTGCGGGTCGC